>URJC01000397.1 GCA_900548135.1 uncultured Odoribacter sp.
TTTATGTCACTCAGTGTGCAGCGAAAATTGCAGCCATCAAATGCCCGGTAGGTGAAGAAAATTCTCCTGTTGACGGGGTTATAAATATGGATTTCATCTATAATAAAATCCTGTTATCTGTCAATCAGCACAAAAATCAACCCCAGGAAAAAGTACCGGAACAATATCACCTCACCCCCCAATCTATCCAATGGACTCTCAGTGGCGGTGAAGCCATGAACTATCCGGGACGCTGCCTGGCTATTGATGAAATTCACAATGTGATTGATATATTAGAGAAAGTAGAGAATGACGAGCTTGCCGATATCGATTTTTTAGAATTAAGGGCATGCGATCATTCCTGTGCAGGAGGAGCTTTGACCATCAATAACCGTTTTCTTACAATAGAACGCCTGCAAAAACGCATGGAAAGTTATATTCAGAATAATTATATTTCTATTAATAAAATGCCACAATATAAAGACTTTCTTATTCCTCAAATGCAATTGTCCGGAGAAATACCTCCCCGATCCATTGAGAAATTAGACGAAGATTTGTCTGTGGCTTTCAAAAAAATGGAAAAGATCACCCGGATCATGAAAGTACTTCCCCGTATAGATTGCGGAGCTTGCGGTACTCCTTCCTGTTATGCCCTGGCACAAGATGTCGTACAGGGAAAAGCAAAATTGAACCAATGTATTTTCATGCAAAAAGTGTTAACCCGGGAAGGTTTACTCACTCCCGAAGAATCGATGGAACTTTCTGCCCAAGTTTGGGGTAAGAAAAAATTTGATAAAAACGAAAATGGATAAATGAATAATAACTCCCAATCAGTAATTTTTAAACCAGCATATCATGACCGTAAAAGAACTTGCAGAAAAGTTAGACCTTAACATATGTTGCGGAACAGCCGGAATAAACCGTAAAATCAACGGAGGCTATACCTCGGATTTATTAAGCGATGTTATGGGAAATGCCGGAGAAGGGAATATATGGGTTACTTTGCAAACTCATAAAAATATTATGGCTATCGCTTCCCTGAAAGAATTGGCAGCCATTGTCCTGGTCAAAGGATTTCAACCCGAGGAAGAAACGATGGCAGAAAGTGAAACAGAGGGAATACCCATTTTATCCACTTCGAAGCAAACTTTTGAAATCACCGGTGCCATTTATGAGCTACTCAAACAAACAGAAGTGTAACAGCGAACTAAAATCCGCCAATAAATTTAACAGGCAATAGAATGGTTCTTGTCAATTCAAAGTGAAAAGAATACAATGCTTATCCGTGCTGACCTACATATGCACACAGTCCTTTCTCCCTGCGGAGACTTGAATATGAGTCCGGCAAACATCATACGCATTGCCCGGGAAAAAGGATTGGACATGATTGGCATTACTGACCATAATTCCACCCGTCAGGCTTCCATAATCCGTGATCAGGGAAAAGAACAGGGTATCCAGGTTTTAACAGGAGTAGAAATCACAACCCAGGAAGAAGTACATTGCCTGGCATTTTTCTCTGATGATCAACTCCTGAATGAGTTTCAGCAATATCTTGACCTTCATTTGCCTGCCATTCCCAATAATCCAGACAAATTTGGTTATCAGGTAGTTGCCGACATCTATGACGGAATCATTTATCAGGAAGAAAAGCTCCTGATATCCGCCCTTGATCAAAATATTGAACAAGTAGAAAAGAAGGTAAGCACGCTGAATGGTATTTTTATTCCGGCTCATATAGACAAACCCAATTTCAGTATTTTTTCACAATTAGGTTTTATTCCTAAAAATTTGCATTACGATGCGCTGGAATTAAGTCCGCACATAACCGTGAAAACTTTTCTTTCCAGGTACCCGGAACTACAGCAGGCAGCAATTATCCAATCGTCTGATGCTCATTATCCTGAAGATATCGGAAAAGTTTTCACCCCTTTGCAACTGGAAGATTTCAACTTTGAATCTGTCCGGCAAGCAATTCGGAAATTGATATATTAGATTTTTTATTGCAATCGTTGTAGTTTTATTAAATTAAACTAATTTTGGCGATATGAATAATAGTTTGTAACAGAAATATAAAAATGAATTAATAATTGTAAGCAGTTCCCATGAAAGACTTAGCCTCCCACATCCTGGACATTGTCCAGAATTCTATCCGGGCAGAAGCAACAAAGGTAGAAATCAAGGTTACGGAAGACCAGGAAAAGGATGGTCTTGTTATTGAAATAACAGATAATGGAAGTGGAATGGATGAGGCGGCTTTAGCACGTGTAAGAGATCCGTTTTTTACCAGCCGTACCGTTCGAAAAGTCGGTTTGGGAATTCCCTTACTCCAACAAAATGCAGAACGTACAGGTGGTAAAATTGAAATCAATTCAAACATTGGAAAAGGTACTACAGTATATGCTTGGTTTATCCATTCTCATCTGGACCGTCCCCCTCTAGGAGACATAGCGGGAACTGTCAGCTTGTTAATTGCTTCTAATCCAAACATTCAGTTCATTTACAAACATACGACAGCTCAAGGTTCGTATGTTTTGGATACAGAGGAAATCAAGG
>URJC01000398.1 GCA_900548135.1 uncultured Odoribacter sp.
AATAGGCTGCCGCAGCTGAAAATATAATCGCCATAATGATCCCGAATACCACCGAATAAGTTGTCACTTCCTTCGGTTGAGTATTAGCAGGCATAATAGGCTTATACTCCTCGCCTGGTCTCAATTCCCGATATGCGTTATCGGGCAACGAATTTAGCTTTTGTTCCTCTTGTTCCATAAGTTTGTATTTAAATTATAGATTTTTAATTCCCAACCGGACAATAAAGTCATCATTCATCCTCCCCTCATTGACCATAAATGAGTGCATGATATTGATATCAAAAATAATGATTTAAAATAAAAAGCAAAAGGTTAAAAGTAAAAAGATCCCCAAAACTCTTTTTTAGTTTCAAATTTTAATATTTTTGTATAAATTCAATCATTAAACCCTAACAATATGATTCGTTTAAATGTATTTATCAAAGTTAGTCCGGAAAAACGGACGGAAGTATTAGCAATCATCAACGAACTAGCCGAAAAATCACGTCAGGAAAAAGGCTGTATCGCCTATGGCGCATTCGAAAACACCCAAGACCCCGGCATTCTCATGATCTGCGAAACCTGGGAAAATGAAGAAGTACTGGCTGCCCACGAAAAAACACAACATTTTATTCTGCTGGTAGGTAAAACCCAACAATTAGCGGAGATGAAACTGGAAAAATTCAATTTTTAATCTCTCTCCAAATTTTGCAAGTCAAATATCTGGCATTTTTTACCATCAGAAGGTTGCCCCATCGGCAATATGAGTGAACTTCCGCCGGAGCCACTGTACTAAACGTGTGGTGACTTCCGGTCCGGAATACGGAATAAATTCATCGTACATATCGGATTGGTTGAAATTGGAAATCCCGATAGAAAGCACCGTTACTCCGTTACGTCCAGCCTCACGCACCATTTCACGCACATGTACACGCGGCTCCTGTTTACCGGCAGCTGCTGTCGGGTTACCGTCGGAAATCATAAACAGTAATTTATTCTGAGTGGTAGTCCGGAATTTTTGTACAGCATAATGAATTGCAAAACCGTCAGCATTGACATACATTCCTTCCTGAGAGAACAATTTTTTGATCTCTAATCGTTTTCCGGGCTCATGGAATTTCACGATCTCCACTCTTTCCTGTTTTACCCGGTGACCATAAATTGAAAAACGAATATCCGGATTGGCTTCAAAAGCAAGTGCCAGAGCTACCGACAATACCAACTGCAATTCCAGTTTATTCTCATCAGTCATAGAACCAGACAAATCGAGCATAATCACCACTTCCAAACTGGCCGAAGGCGCAGGAAGTTCTTCTATAAACAAATCAGGGTTCAAACGTACCTGATACAATTCATCCTCATCTAAATCCCCGCTCTCCTGCTCATAGAACACACATGTCTTGTTCATCTTAGCTTGAAAAGTCAGGAAATTCAACCGAATCCGGGCAGCCAATTCACGTGCTCTCCGCATCACTAAAGCATCAACGACTCCACAAGGGGCCTCTGACTCCCGATAACGCTCTGTTACAGGACCTCCTGCCCTTTTCAAAGCCCCTTTCGTATTCTCCTCTTCTATATCCTCCCAGGGAACCAGATCCAGGGACTTACTTAAATCCAGAAACAGGTCATCCAGTATCTTTACATCGATATCCACCGGTGCCCCTTCTACTTCCAATGGCAAATTCATCATCACTTTGGAATAATAATTGAACATCGGAGGTAATTCTTCCTCCCTGGAGACAAAGCGGGCACTGATTTGCCGCGCCAATTCAACTACTTGTTGAGGTGCCAGAGAAGAATAATCTGTAACCGTATCCAAGATTCCATCTACCCACCCCAATCTGCTCCGGTGAGGAGCCAATCTCTCTTTAAACACATCGTAATCCAACAATTCCGGAAAAAGGATCCGTGTCGCCACATAATTATAGCGGACATCATCCAGATCCGTAAACTTCAATTCTTTTTCTGCCCTCAGTAAAGCCAAAACAAATTGCATCCGTCGGGCAGCATTCAGGTAATAATAGTATCCGGGATATACCTGAGCAATCCGCCCTTCCACTCTTCTGTCCTCTAACAAATGAATAAAATATTTCTGAGGAAAATGACAACGGTATTTTTCATATACTCCCCGGCTGTAACAAATATGTCCCACCTGATGGATATACTGTCCAAAAAATACTTCCGACCGGATTTTATCCGTTACTTTCAGGGATAAAATCTCAGGATTCATCACCACAGCACTAAAATCCATTTTTGTTCCCCCTTCCTTCGAAAAAGTAATCCTTGGTAACTCGCCAGCCATATGCAAGGCAATACGGGCACATACAGGCATAAGCTGAAAGATATCGGAAGTTTTAGGAAAATCTTTTCCCAATACATCCAAAGGCTCCGGGAAATTGCCCCACCAGCTGCGATCCAACACGTCCCGGCTATAAATCGCCTCTATTTCTTCCCGGGTCATACCATTTGCACTAACGAACGGGCCACCAACTGTTCTCCGGCAATTACATAATTCGTCAGAATCACCTCCTCGACCACTTCGCGCACTGTATATC
>URJC01000399.1 GCA_900548135.1 uncultured Odoribacter sp.
GGATCCGGGGTTTTAATTGCTTAACTGTATTATAACCCAAATGATCCCAATGGTCATGTGTGATAATCAGGTAATCGATATCCGGCATGTCCTCAGGTTTATAAATATCTGTTCCTTTAAAAGGTTTATTAACAAACGAAACAGGAGATGCCATACAAAAAACAGGGTCTACCAATATGCTTTTTCCACTCAATTGAAGCAGATAAGAAGAATGACCAAACCATACCATTAAGTCAGCATCCTGAGATAAAGTACGCAAATCAGTTTTCACAACCGGAAGCAGGGTATCGGGATAAAGCCCTTCCTTTTTCGAAAACAAAAATTGCCACATGGTTTCCAAACGCCCTTTACCGGAAGTCATCAGTGGAGTCGGACGCAAATTATTGAATTTCCCATTGTAATAATGAGGTGAACGCTTGATCCTTTCCAATCGCTCTCCCCTCGGTAAACGACCAAAAGAAGGCTGATTAAGAAATATTACGACGGCCAAAACTGCAATAATGATTATCCCTGCCATAAAAGCTGTTACCATAATCCAACGCATCTTTTTCATAAAACGTTATTCAACACCGATGTTACCATATTGAACTTTAAAAATTAATATTCACACCTCCCATAAATGTAGCTTTAGGCATAGGAAAACCCGCATTGATCTCATAACGTTGAGCCAATAAGTTCTCCCCTTTCACGAAAAGGTCAGCCACAGAGCACAGACGGTAACTACTCCGCAAATTCCATAAAACAAAATTTTCCCGGGTATCGGAATCTATATCCACATAAAGTCCTGCAATATACTGTATTCCTGTCGATAAACTCCAACGATTTTTGGAATAATCCAATCCGGCATACAATTTATGTTCAGGAGAAGCGATAACCGGATGCACCATACGCAGCCAACTATAATTGGCAGAGACACGCCAGGAGGAATGAATACGATAAGTCAGATCAACTTCAGCCCCCCAATTTTCAACCTGATTTGTGTTTATATTTAATGGACGCCCGTCAATACGGACAGTTTGGATCAGATGATCACCATGAATATAGAAAAGATTTACCTCATAATAGAAAGTATTGTTTAGTAAGCGCTGGGAGTAAGAAAGTTCATAATTCCACATCCGTTCCGGTAATAGTTCGGGATTTGCCGGACGGAACATATATAGTTCACGTACCGTTGGATTTCGAAAACCTTTGCTAACCATGGCTTTCAGGTTACTGTGCTGCGATAACTGAGCTGATAAGCCTACTTGTGGGATCCATTCTGTTCCGGTCACAGAATGATGGTCCAGGCGGACACCGGCATCCAAAGTCAGATAACGACCGAGCTGTTGCCGGAAATCAACATAACCGGCCACTTCATTCTCTGTCTTATCCGAAAGACTTTCTCTATGTCCGTCTGTTAAGAAATAGTTCCAAGCCTCTCCTCCAAAACGTTGATAATCTACTCCTATCGTCAAACGGTTACCTGTAAATAAGACAGCACTTTGGTACCAGGCAACTCCGAGCATCTTATCTTTCGAATGGAATCGGTAATCCAGAGGTGAATCTCCTTCAGAATGCCCATCGTTGATCTTATGGCGTCCCCAATTGTAAAATAGTTTTAAAGCACCGGAAGTCCGGCTATAATTGTTTTCAACTGAGAAAGAGGCTACACCACGGGTGATACGGGAATCGTTGTCAAATACGGGTTCGTATATTTCACCGGGATTTGAAGCTTTAAACTGAGTTATATTGACATCTCCGGTAATATCCCAGGCCCTACCCAACTCATATCCTAACCTGACATAACCACCGTACTGCTCAAACCCCATATTGTCACGGTGACCGTCAGTCCGGTTGTAGGAACCAGTAACGACACTATTGAATTTCCCTGTCTTGATCCGGTTCGTTGCCTCCGTCATCAGAGTGTTATATGATCCATACCCGACACGTACTCCTGTCTTTATGCCGTCCTCGAGTTGCTTGCGGGTTACGATGTTGATCACCCCACCCATAGCATTCGAACCATACAGAACAGAAGCCGGTCCCCGGACAACTTCGACTTTTTCAGCCAACATGGATTGATAAGCGTCTGAGATCGGATGTCCGAATAAGCCCATGTATTGAGGATGCCCATCAATCAAGACCAACATCCGGGCAGCCGAACCTCCTCCGATACCACGCAAACTCATTCCTCCGGCAGCACCATCCGAAACTCCATACCCCAGGACACCACGGCTCGTAATAAAAAGTCCAGGCACCTGCTCTGACAAAGAAGGAAGCAAGGAAGGATCGTATCGTTTTTCAATTTCTTCCCGGTTGACTACAGAAATGGTCATCGGCAAATGCCGGATATCCGTCTCATTCCGGGTTCCGGTCACTACGACCTCATCCATTGTATATTTTCCAGACACACCGATAGTATCAGTCTGTGCCGATAAATGATTCATTGACAACAAAATAATCATCAGAAAAGTAAAAATAATCCGTTTTTTCATATTGTATTTATTACTTATTATTTACACCGAAAAAGTATTTG
>URJC01000400.1 GCA_900548135.1 uncultured Odoribacter sp.
TTCCGGGCACTCTGTTTACTCAATGAAAGCGAGGATCAAGTCTACAATCAAGAAAAATTTGTCAGCCTGATGCGCCTGTGTTGGGAACGTAAAATGCTTCCTGTCAATGAATGGGTAAATGAAATAGCAAGCCTTGGGAGAGAACGGCAAAAAAACTTTCTTAGGCACGCAATCCGAATGATACGGGAAAATTTTATCCGGAATTTTGAACAGGCAGATCTCAATTATATGACAGAACGGGAAAAAAATTTTTCTTTGCGTTTTTCCCCTTATGTACACGAAGGGAATATTTTTCCTTTAACCAAAGAATTCGAACGGGCGTACAATGATATTAGCCGAAACGGAAACGCAAAAATAATATTTACAGACCTGTGCATTAAGGTAATGCAAAATATCAGGCCTAATTAAAGCTGCATATTACAAAGTTAAGTTTAAGACTATGAGCAATATACAAGACAACAACAATATAGAGCAGGAAGAAACATTACTTCCACGCAATAACAATCCGGAAGAAGAAACGACACCGCAAAAGGAGTCTCAAGATACAGAAGAAAATTTCCTGAGCAGGGAAAAAGCAGAGATATTTATTGAAACCGAAGATAACGGGACTACAGCAGAAACAGAGGAAGAAGTCACCATAGAAGCCGGAGAATTTTCTGCTTCTTCCAAAGAAGAAGAAAAAGAAGAAATTCAACCGCTTCACAACAAACATCCACATCCCGAACCTGTGATTGACCATCGTTTATTGGCAGGAAAACTAAATGTTTACAATTGGCTGGATGACCTGCCACAAACAGATTGTACTCCGGAAATCGTAGAAGTACGGTTTAAAAACACCAGAAAAGGATTTTTCAGTAATCCGTCCCATTTACCCCTCAAAGAAGGGGATATCGTTGCAGTAGAAGCCGCTTTAGGACACGATATCGGTATTATTTCTTTATCTGGTGAACTGGTGAAAGAACAAATCCGCTTAAAGAAAATCGACCTGGAACGTAATCCCCTGAAAAAAGTTTACCGGAAAGCCAAGCCTCATGATATTGAGAAATGGCAACAAGCCATTGCACTGGAGCACGACACGATGATTCGTTCCAGAAAAATCGCTGCTGATTTGAAACTGAACATGAAAATCGGGGATGTAGAATATCAGGGAGATAAAACAAAAGCTATCTTTTATTACATTGCTGACGACCGGGTAGACTTCCGCACACTGATCAAAGTATTGGCAGAGACTTTCCGAATCCGGATCGAGATGAAGCAAATCGGCGCCCGGCAGGAAGCCGGAAGAATCGGAGGAATCGGACCTTGTGGCCGGAAACTGTGTTGTTCTACCTTTATTACGAATTTTGTATCTGTCTCCACTTCCGCAGCCCGCTATCAGGATATCTCATTGAACCCCCAAAAACTAGCCGGACAATGTGGAAAGCTAAAATGTTGCCTCAACTTCGAAGTAGATGCTTATATCGACGCACAGAAAGATTTTCCTCCAACCAATATTCCGTTAAATACGGGAGATGGCTTGTTATACCACCAAAAAACCGATATTTTCGGCAGGATTATGTCATTTACTCCTGACAAAGAAGGAAAAGGCATCTTCATACAAATTCCAGTCAAACGGGTAAAAGAAATCATTGCCATGAACCGGAAAGGAATTATCCCCCCTAAAGCCGTTGAAGAAAGCAAAGATATCCCTGAAGATATCAAATACACTGATGGAGTAGGGGAAGAAAGCCTGAACCGTTTTGATGAAAAAAAACAACCCAAAAAACGTCATCCAAAACACCGTAACAACCGGGAAAACAACAACAATAACACTTCCCGGAACGATAAAAATGAAAAGAACAGAGATAATAATGCCCGGAATGACAACAAAGGCAATGAAAATAATAACCGGCCTAATAACAACCGACAAGGCCAGCGGTCACCCAGAAATAACCAGCGCTCTGAACAAAATAAAGATCAAAGGTTTCAAAATCGTCCCAAACCAAAAACAGATCAAAATTCACAACCTAAAAATGAACAATAATGCAGAACTATCGTCCATTTTCCGGCATCACTCCAGCCGTTAAGGCATTAATTATATTAAATGTGGCGATGTATTTCCTCGCCATACTCCTGGATCAGGTACTTCACATAAACACAGCAAACCTGTTAGGACTTCATTTGCCTCAATCCCATTATTGGGCTCCCTGGCAATATGTCACCCATATGTTTATGCATGGCGGAGGGGAAGAATTATTGCGGGGCCGTATCTTTGAAGGCTTAAGTCATCTGTTTTTCAATATGTTTGCCTTATTCATGTTTGGTAGGTTTTTGGAATCTGTGTGGGGCACAAAACGATTTCTGATTTTTTATTTTGTATGTGGCATAGGAGCGGGTGCATTAAACAGTCTGGTTGGCTGGTTTGAAGTCCGTCATATGATGGAACAATATGCAACTTTTCAGACAACACCAACACCCAGCATACTGGCAGATTTCGTAAAAAACCAGATCGGCCATCCGGCTCCC
>URJC01000401.1 GCA_900548135.1 uncultured Odoribacter sp.
GCGAAAGACAGACTTTTTATGTGGAAGCAATGAGTAAACGTTATCTGAAAATAGATATGCTGGCACCTCATGCTGCTTCCGGACAACCTTCCGATGAGGAGGGACAGAAGGCTGCTGCCAATCTGTCGGAATTGGGTGTTGGAATATTATAATTTGTATTTTCAATGAATATGAAAAGATATTATCTATTGCCGTTGCTATGCCTGAGTATGGCTTTGGGAACTGTTGCGCAAAAAAAGACTGTGTTGAAAACTTACCATCCGGGCAAGCATGTGATGTATAAGAAAGGGTGGATTGATTTTAACAAAAACGGCCGGATGGATGTGTATGAAAATCCACAGGCAAAATTAGAGGATCGTGTTGAAGATCTATTGTCGCAAATGACGCTGGAGGAGAAGACTTGCCAAATGGTGACTCTTTACGGTTACGGACGGGTACTCAAGGATGATCTGCCTCAACCGGATTGGAAAAATCAGATTTGGAAGGATGGTATGGGAGCTATTGACGAACATCTCAACGGTTTCCGGGGATGGGGTGTTGCTCCCGATAAAAATCCCAATGTATGGCCGGCATCGCGTCATGCCTGGGCGTTAAATGAAGTATAGCGTTTTTTTATCGAAGAAACCCGTTTGGGGATTCCAACCGATTTTACCAATGAGGGTATTCGTGGAGTGGAAAGCTATATGGCAACCAATTTCCCGACTCAATTGGGATTAGGGCATACCTGGAACCGTCAGTTAATACATGAAGTGGGACGGATTACCGGAGAAGAAGGCCGTTTGCTGGGATATACCAATGTTTATGCCCCTATTCTTGACGTGGGACGTGATCAGCGTTGGGGACGCTATGAAGAAGTGTATGGCGAATGTCCCTGGTTAGTGTCGGAACTTGGAATAGCTATGGCGAAAGGAGTACAGCATAATCATCAGGTGGCTGCTACAGCGAAGCATTTTGTGGCATATAGTAACAATAAGGGGGCCCGTGAAGGATTTTCGCGGGTGGATCCCCAAATGTCTCCCCGCGAAGTCGAAGCAATACATTTAATGCCCTGGAAAAAAGTGATCCGTGAAGCCGGATTATTGGGGGTGATGAGTTCTTATAATGATTACGATGGGGTTCCTATTCAGGGAAGCCATTATTGGCTGACTGACCGTTTACGTGTTGAGATGGGATTTAAAGGATATATTGTTTCTGATAGTGATGCGGTAGAGTATCTCTATCAGAAACATGGGGTTGCCCGCAATATGAAAGAGGCTGTACTGAAAAGTGTGATGGCCGGGTTGAATGTTCGTTGTACGTTTCGTTCTCCGGATTCTTATGTTTTACCTTTACGGGAATTGGTGGAAGAAGGGGCTATCCCGATGTCAGTTATCGATGACCGGGTGAGGGATATTTTACGTGTGAAATTTTTGGTAGGATTGTTTGACCATCCTTATCAGACGGATTTAGAGAAAGCCGATCGGGTGGTGAATTGTGAGAAAAATCAGGCTGTGGCTCTTCAGGCTTCCAGGGAGTGTCTGGTGTTGTTGAAAAATGAAAATAAAACCTTACCGTTAAATCCGGATCAAATCAAAACCATTGCTGTTTGTGGCCCTAATGCCGATGAAAAATCCTATGCCCTGACCCATTATGGTCCGCTGGCTGTTGAAGTGTCAACCGTGTTGAGTGGAGTGCGTGAGCGAATGGCCGGAAAAGCTGAAGTGTTGTATGCCAAAGGTTGTGATCTGGTCGATCCGCACTGGCCTGAAAGTGAATTGGTGAATTTTCCGATGACTACAGAGGAAGAAAAGGGAATTGCCGAAGCGGTTGCAAATCTGTATAAGGCGGATGTGGGAGTTGTTGTGCTTGGAGGCGGAGTTCGTACCTGCGGAGAGAATAAGTCGCGTTCCGGACTGGATTTGCCGGGACGCCAGCAACAGCTACTCGAAGCATTGGTTAAGACGGGAAAACCCTTGGTGCTGGTTTTGATTAACGGGCGTCCGTTAACGATCAATTGGGCTGCTACTCATGTACCGGCTATTCTGGAAGCCTGGTATCCTGGTTCACAGGGAGGAAAAGCGATAGCTGAGGTGTTGTTCGGAGACTATAATCCCGGAGGGAAATTGACCGTAACCTTTCCAAAATCCGTAGGCCAGATTCCGTTTAATTTTCCGGCAAAACCGGCTTCTCAGGTTAACGGCGGGTCAAAACCGGGTATGCAAGGCAATCAGTCCAGGGTCAATGGGGCATTGTATCCTTTCGGATTTGGATTGAGCTATACGACTTTTAAATATGAGAACCTGAAAATTGTTCCGGCAGAAATTACTCCTTACCAAGCTGTAACTGTCAGCTGGGATATTACCAATACCGGTGATCGTGAGGGGGATGAAGTAGTACAGTTGTATATTCGTGATGTGATCGGCTCGGTGACTACTTATGAAAAAAACTTACGTGGGTTTGAGCGTGTTCACTTGAAACCGGGGGAGATCCGCCGGGTGAAATTCACAGTACAACCC
>URJC01000402.1 GCA_900548135.1 uncultured Odoribacter sp.
AAAATTGAAGCGGGGTGCGGCTGTACGACAGTCAGCTATGATAAAAAGCCTATAGCACCGGGAAAAGAAGGAAAAATAGAAATTGCTTTCAACTCTGCAGGCAGATACGGCAAACAATACAAAGAAATCAGTATATTTGCAAACATTCCCGAAAAACAGGTCAACCTGAGTTTCATTGCTAATGTAAAAAAATAACAAATTGAATAATTACAATTAAATTAACAAGTTAAAATTATGAACACACTATTCATTGTATTGCAACAACAAGGCGGAAGTGGTCTAATGAGTTTTGTACCTTTGATTCTGATCATTGTGGTTTTCTGGTTCTTCATGATCCGTCCGCAGATGAAAAGACAAAAAGAACTCAAAAATTTCCGTGATGCACTGAAAAAAGGAGATAAAATTGTAACTACCGGAGGCATTTACGGTAAAGTACTTGAAATCGGAGACTACTATATCATCATGGAAGTTGAAGGTCAAAACCGACTGAAAGTCGACAAATCGGCAGTGATTAAAGATATGACTGATGCTACTCCGGCCAAGTAAAATTCAGGTAATACCACCTACCTGCAAATCGTAATTTATAAATAAACCTGGTTACAAATTGGAAACTGATGATTTTAAATGGATTGGAGAAGATCTTTTTATTCATTACCAATCAATTTAAAGTCCAGGTTTCCAAATTTAAAACTTTAATTCTCATGTCTTTTTTCCAGACTTTGACCAATGAAATGCATAAATTAAAGGAGATTCGGTTGAACCGGAATATCATCTCCTATCTGATTTGTGTTATCATTGCCTCCATCCTCTGGTTTCTAAATGCCCTGAATAAAGATTATTCCGCAGAGTTAAGTTTTCCGGTAAAATACATCAATTTTCCGGAAGGGAAATATCCTGCAGCAAAACTTCCATCGCAAATGCAACTGGAAGTCAAAGCCAAAGGTTTTGCTTTGTTAGGTTACCGGATAAAAACATCCTTTTTACCCATCACATTTAATGTCAGTACTTACAGTAATCACTTGCAAGAAAATAAGGGTATTTATGAATATACCCTTAACACCGATGATATTAAAGACAAAATCGGAAGCCAACTGGGTAGTGACATTAAATTGGTCAATATCTATCCGGAAGAAATCATATTCAAATTTGCTACTTCCAAATGCAAGAAGATCGCAATACATCCCGACCTCATCTATACACTGAAACGCCAATACATCCTGAATAATATTATTACCCAACCGGACAGTATTGAAGTCTGTGGTCCTGCTTTTATTGTGGATACACTACAATATATATCTACAGAAAGCTGGCAGTTGAAAGAGTTAAAAAAGAATACGGATAAAAAATTGACATTAATTCCCATACCGGATTGCTATTTCAAAGAAAAATCGGTAGAGGTATCCGTGGAAGTAGAACAATTCACTGAAGCCAAACGGACAATTCCAGTCACTCCGACAGGTGTGCCGGATTCTATGTTAATTCGTTTATTTCCTTCTTCCGTAAATATCAGCTATGAAGTCGGCCTCAGTAAATATGAAAAGATCAGCGATAAAGATTTTGTTTTTTCTGTGGATTATCCTAAAGCGGCAACAACAAACTATCTGGAAATAAACGTAAATAAACAACCCGGATTCATTAAAAATTTATCCTATTCTCCCCAAAAAGTTGAATACATCCTGGAAAAGAAATAAATATGGAAGCAGTTGGTTTAACCGGTGGTATTGGTTCTGGAAAAAGTACGGTAGCCCGTATTTTACTTCATTTAGGTTACCCCGTTTATATAGCAGACACGGAAGCTTCACGCCTGATGAATATTCTGCCGGAAATCCGGTTTGAACTGATCCATCATTTCGGTAAATCAGTTTACGCCCCCTCGGGACAACTCAACAAACCGGTTTTATCGGAAATCATTTTCAATAATCCCGAAGCCTTAGCTACAGTAAACCGTATTGTACATCCCCGGGTGATGTCGGATTTCCAGCTTTGGAGTAGCAAACAAAACAAAGCACTTGTTTTTTTTGAATCCGCTATTCTTTTTGAAAGTGGCCTAAATAAATGCTTCGACCACATCATTTGTGTAACTGCTCCGGAAGCCCTCCGTTTGCAACGGGTAATCTCCCGGGATAAAGCCCAGGCAAAACAAGTAAAAAAACGCATGCAAAATCAAATGGAAGAAAGCCTGAAATGCAAACAGTCAGACTTCATCCTTTACAATGACAACGCACACTTGCTCATAGACCAAGTTTTGCAAATCATAAAAGAACTGGAAGTAAAAATCCAGTATAAGTAACCATTAATACCTTAACTCAAGAACATGATAAAATTCGGCAAATGGATCGGCGCAGGTTTGGGTTTAGCCTTGGGAGGCCCTTTAGGAGGCCTGCTGGGGCTCCTGATCGGTAATGCTATTGATAATATACAAACGGAACCCCTCAATTCCAACGGAACCCCAGGTACCCCGCCGGTAAGCGGACGAGGTGACTTTCTGTTTAGC
>URJC01000403.1 GCA_900548135.1 uncultured Odoribacter sp.
ACAGGACTATTAGATGCAGTGAATGAAAACACCCCCATCACCGTGATCATTTCCGATAATGAATCCATCTCTATGACCGGAGGGCAGGAATCTTCAGCCCTGGGAAAAATTGAATCCATCTGCCGGGGCATCGGAGTTGAGCCGGCACACATCCGTGTATTATTACCCGTACCGAAAAATCACGATGAATTGTGTAAAATCATCCGGGAAGAATTGGAATACAAAGGAGTATCGGTCATTATTCCCAGAAGAGTATGCATACAAAAAGCAGCCAGAGACCAAAAGAAACAAAAAACGGCAAAATGAACACCAGGAAACCCAAAGGAAAATGGTAAAACATCCATCACAATAAATAATCAGTAACTTTAGAATAATGAAAACAGATATCATATTAGCAGGTGTAGGCGGACAAGGTATTCTGTCCATAGCAGCTGCACTAGGTTCAGCAGCCCTGAACAACAATTTATACATGAAACAGGCAGAAACTCACGGAATGAGTCAAAGAGGCGGAGATGTACAATCTTTTATGCGCATATCAGACAAACCTATTTTCTCAGATCTGATCGCAAAAGGAAAAGCCGATCTGATCCTTTCTGTGGAACCGATGGAAGCTTTACGCTATCTGCCTTATCTCCGGGAAGGCGGATATGTAGTGACCAACTGTACCCCTTTGATTAATATTCCTAACTATCCGGACACAGAAAAAATAATGAACACCCTGAAAGCACTTCCGCATCAGGTCATTATCAACGCAGACCAGCTAGCCAAAGATGCTGCCGGAAACGTACGGGCCAGCAATTTCGTAATGTTAGGGGCAGCCTCCCCATTCATAGAAATCCCCTTTGAATACTTGGAAGAAGGCATCCGGACAACCTTTTCCCGTAAAGGTCAGGATATCATAGACATGAACCTGAAGGCCCTGCGTACAGGCCGTGAATTTGCATTAAAATATTAACTATAAATCATGATAAACGATGAGAGCAAATGATAAAGCGCAGGATTGAAAAATTTATTTCCCGGCCAATTCTGTTATCCTCCATCGTTTATCATGAATCCTCATCCGTCAGTCATTAGCCTGCCCTCGTCATTCTTTCATTCATCATTATCCGCTAATCCTTCCTCTTTCATCACTTTTTGGTTTTTAGTTTTTAGTTTTTACTTTTATTTGTTACTTTTACCAACCAAAATGCGTTATTATATCGCATTAACTTTTAAGCAAATTTGAAATATTAATCTAAAAATTCTTCCGGTCGGTTCAATCGATTGAAAGAACTGTAACTTAAATAATGTAACATGAAAGGACTGAAAATTGTTGTTCTTGCGAAGCAGGTTCCCGACACCAGAAATGTGGGAAAAGATGCGATGAAAGCAGACGGAACTGTAAACAGAGCAGCCTTACCTGCTATTTTTAACCCTGAAGACTTGAATGCCCTTGAACAAGCATTAAGATTAAAAGATAAAATTGCAGGGAGCACTGTACATATTCTAACAATGGGCCCGGGCCGGGCAGCTGAAATCATCCGGGAAGCCATGTTCCGGGGTGCCGATGGAGGATATTTATTGTCTGACCGTGCATTTGCCGGCTCAGATACGCTGGCCACTTCCTATGCGCTGGCTTGTGCACTGCGGAATTTACAAACCGACCTGTTGATTTGCGGACGCCAGGCGATTGACGGAGATACAGCACAAGTAGGTCCTCAGGTTGCAGAAAAACTAGGACTTCCACAAGTCACTTATGCAGAAGACATCCTTGAATGCAATGCACAGGAAATTACCATTAAACGCCGTCTGGAAAGAGGAGTCGAAGTAGTGAAATGTCCTGTTCCCTGCGTGGTGACAGTCAACGGTTCTGCCGCCCCCTGCCGTCCAAGAAATGCACGCAATGTAATGAAATACAAATATGCCAGAGCTGCTCAGGAAATGCAGGATGCCAACGAAGATTATATTAACCTGATAAATGAACGTCCTTATCTGAAAATTACCGAATGGAGTGTGAACGACATCAAATGCGAACCACAGGAATTAGGATTGAGCGGTTCGCCCACCAAAGTAAAAACAATCGAAAATGTAGTCTTCCAGGCTAAAGAAGCAAAAGTGCTGGAGCCTACAGATGAGGCTATCGATGCCATGATGAAAGAACTGATCGTTAATCACACCATTGGATAATAATTTACGATTGCTGATTCTAGATTGCCCCAGGCAAACTCAAATCAAAAGTAAAAAATCAAAAATTAGATTATGAATAGCGTATTTGTATATTGCGAAATAGAAGAGGGCGTTGTAGCAGATGTAAGTCTGGAACTGCTGACGAAGGGACGTACCCTTGCCACTGAATTAGGTGTAAAATTGGAAGCTATCGTATTAGGTAGTGAATTAAAAAATATTGAAAAACAGGTATTCCCTTATGGAGTTGATGTATTGTGGCTGGGAGATGACAAACGTCTGTATCCTTACACTACTCTTCCCCACACTTCTAT
>URJC01000404.1 GCA_900548135.1 uncultured Odoribacter sp.
CCGCTCTTTCCATTCATTTACCGATATTGCCGGCAATTGACGAAGATCGAAATTTGCCGGCTGCGGCGAAATTCCGGCATAAGCTTCGGGTGTTGACACCCCAGTTAAAGGTTTCAATAATACAAACCGGTATTCTTGCAAATCCAGCTCTATCTCCTCCAATATTTCTCCCTTACCACGAGCAAAAGCCGGCCGATTAGCAATAAAAAAAGCACAATCACTTCCCAATCCCGCCGCCAGACGTGTCAACTCCTGCCGTGAAATATGCAATTCAAAATAAGTATCCAATGCTTTCAGCATAAATGCTGCATCTGCTGATCCCCCTCCCAAACCAGCTCCAAAAGGAATAATCTTATGCAAATGAATACGCACTGCAGGTAAGTGATAAATATCTGACAACAAGCGGTAAGCTTTGACAATCAAATTATTTTCCGGCTCACACTGCACGTCAATACCCGTATTTTTAAATACATATTCACCTGTTTTTCCTTCACCGGGCCCAATTTCCAGCATATCAGAAAGACCTATCGGGTAAAAAACAGTTTCCAGATTATGAAATCCATCCGGACGCTTCCCGGTAACAGACAAACCTATATTAACTTTTGCATTTGGAAAGACAACCATATCTTCAGCAATTGAATATTGATGATTTGAAATAAAACCTAAAGCCGGTACCCCAGCCCTATCTCTGTCAAATCCTGACAAAGATAGGGAAAATATTCAGATTTGTATCCTACTTGTTTTTTTGTAACTTCGTCCTCACATATTCGTAACAGAAATATAAACCTCCTGAATATTATAAATTACAATTCAGGGATAATAAATTGACAATCAGTTATGAAAAAATTATTTATTTTATCCATAATCCTCTGCGTCCTGGGGATTACAAATGTGACACAGGCACAGGAAGTGAAACCTTTAAGTACAGCAGATTTCAAGAAAGAAATCTGGGACTTCTCCACGAATAAAGACTGGAAATATTTGGGAGACAAACCAGCTATTGTTGATCTGTATGCCACTTGGTGTCCCCCCTGCAAAAAATTATCTCCCATACTAGAAAAAATTCAAAAAGATTACGGGAAAAAAATTCAAATTTATAAAGCAGATGTTGATAAAGAACCCGAGCTAGCACGATTATTCAATGCCACCAGTATTCCCATGATGGTATTCATCCCTCAAAATGGTAAGCCATTCATAGTGACAGGACTAAGACCACAAGAACAACTCGAACAGATCATCCATGAAAAGCTAGACATAAAAAAATAATTTTTGTTTTCCTCTTTAAATTATACAAAATTGTTGTATATTTGTATCGAGTGACATATTTTCAAGAAGCAGCCAACCTGCTTTCATTGTGTAGCAGGCATTTTTTTTGCCTGTTGCTTAGTTTGATACACGGTTCCGTACCCCCGTGGGGAGCATTAATATGCCCCCGGCTTCTTGAGAAGTGTCACTCAACGGGATAGGCGGAACCGTTTTTTTTCCGTCCTGCTAAAACATTGCCCTTATGTGTGAAAATACAAACAATGTACCCGTTGGTGACACTCCAAACACTAAACAGGTAGGAAAATCCTCTCAGTA
The DNA here is from genome assembly GCA_900548135.1 of uncultured Odoribacter sp. Lineage (GTDB taxonomy): Bacteria > Bacteroidota > Bacteroidia > Bacteroidales > Marinifilaceae > Odoribacter. The sequence goes on from URJC01000404.1 coordinate 1,582, forward strand.
TGAGGTAGATCAGAAACAAAAACAGTATTATCTGGAACAAGTACAACTGTTATGCCCCACAGTATCCCCGGAAAGTACGGAAAAATTCCGTCTCGGAATGCTACTCCGAAAGACCAAACGCATCATCAACATGCTCACCTATTTCGACCGCTCCTGGGAAGACGGAATGCCGCAAATACAAAAAGCATGCCTCACCTTTCTCACAACAGACAATATCCCACGGAAAGAACGGATGCAAACCATCGAAAAATGGGGGAATTGGATGGAGTTCCTCGTAGGAGCATCACGCTATCGGGATTTCATTATTCAGATTCTGCAATTTTATTACCGCCAGCTACACGATCTTGAACGGTTAGTTGGAAAAGAATCTTCTGAAACCCCGGAATTTACAGCTGAACAATGCTCTAATTAATTGGCTCTACTGAAAAATAGATGAAGCTGATCTTATTTTTCTATTTTTAAGTCAGCTTCTTCTACTTTTTCAACTATTTTTGCAAGGTATATATAAAATCATTCCTATGCTGGAAACCCTACAACAAATAGACCAACAACTACTGCTGACTTTAAATGGATTACATACTCCTTTTTGGGATAATTTTATGTGGATTGTTTCTGCAAAACTAACCTGGGTTCCCATGTATGCAACCTTATTATATATCCTTTGCCGGAATTTCAATATCCGCATCACCCTTTTTACTGTCATAGCAATAGCCTTGACTATCACCTATGCCGATCAGGTATGTGCCACTTTGATCAGGCCCATGGTAGAACGTATGCGCCCCTCCAATCCAGACAATCCTTTGTCTGAATTTGTACATATCCTTCACGGCAAACGGGGCGGAAGATATGGCTTCCCTTCCTGTCATGCCTCCAATTCTTTTGGCCT
>URJC01000405.1 GCA_900548135.1 uncultured Odoribacter sp.
GGAGAGATCAGGTTTTGTTTCAATGGTATCGTAATGCTATAAAAGCTTCGGATGAGATTCTGAAGCGTTTTAACTCGTTTTAATGGAAGGAAAATTGTGGGGAGAAATTTATTTCTTGGAATTTAAACAGAACACTTATGGAAAACGAAGAATTTATTTGGCAGACGGAACAATTTGACGATATCAAGATATTGCGTTATCAGGTTCCGGCATTTGATCAACTGAATCCGAAAGAGAAAATATTGATTTATTATTTGGCTCAGGCAGCTATTGCCGGACGGGATATACTTTGGGACCAGAATAATAAATACAATTTACGTATCCGGCGGGTATTGGAGCGGATCATCCGGGATTATCCGGGGGACCGGGATACGCCTGAATTCCAGGCATTGATGGTATATGCTAAAAAGGTATTTTTTGCAAATGGCATTCACCATCATTATTCTATGGATAAATTTAAACCTGAATTTTCAAAGGCATATTTTCAGCATCTTCTGATTGCCATTGGAGCTCCGGAGGTTTATGCAGCATTGGAGCAAATCATTTTTGACTCCCAATATATGGCGAAACGGGTAGTGCTGGATGAAGGAAAAGATTTGATTGAGGCTTCTGCCAATAATTATTATTCCGGAGTAACCCAGACAGAAGTGGAACAATTTTATCGTAGTCAGGAAGTGGATGAAGAATGTCCCGTTTCCCGGGGATTAAATTCCACTTTGGTGAAAAAGGAAGGGCAGATTGCGGAAGAAGTTTGGAAGGTGGGGGGAAAGTACGGTAATGAATTGAGCAAGGTGGTTTATTGGCTGGAAAAAGCAGTGTTGTACGCCTGTAATGACCGTCAGCAAGAGGTGATCCGGTTGTTGATAGCGTATTATCAGACCGGTGACCTGAAAATTTTTGACCGTTATTCCATCGAATGGTTGAAAGATACCGAATCAGCCGTCGATTTTATCAACGGGTTTATCGAAGTGTATGGTGACCCGTTGGCATATAAAGCCAGTTGGGAATCAGTGGTTGAGATTGTAGACCATGAGGCTTGTGAACGTACCCGGAAATTAGCCAGTCATGCGCTTTGGTTTGAACAACATGCTCCTATAGATGATCGTTTTAAAAAAACAGAGGTGAAAGGAGTTATAGCCAGGGTAATGCAGGTGGCTATGCTTGGAGGAGATTGCCATCCGGCTACCCCGATTGGTATCAATCTGCCTAATGCGGAATGGATCCGGGAACGCTATGGAAGTAAGTCTGTGACATTGGATAACATTACATATGCTTATGATATGGCTGCCAGCCATTCGGGAGTGTTGGAAGAATTTGCCGGTTGTGAGGAAGAAAAACGGTTGGCTCGTGAATTTGGTTCTTTGGGGAGCTGTGTGCATACTGATTTGCATGAATGTTTGGGGCATGGTTCCGGAAAAATGTTGCCGGGGGTAACAATCGAGGCGCTCCGGAATTATTATTCGACAATTGAGGAAGCCCGGGCTGACTTATTTGCCCTTTATTATATCATGGACCCTAAGTTGGTGGAACTGGGGATTCTTCCTTCTCCAGAACCTGCAAAAGCCGAGTACAATAGTTACATCCGGAATGGGTTGATGGGACAGCTGACCCGGATCAAATTAGGGGATAATCTGGAAGAATCGCATATGCGCAACCGACAGACGATTGCTGCCTGGGCTTATCAAAAGGGATTGGAACGGAATGTAATAGAAAAAAAACAAAGAGAAGGTAAAACCTACTTCGTTATTCGGGATTATGAAGCTTTGCGGCAATTGTTCGGCCAATTACTAGGAGAAGTGCAACGCATAAAATCAGAAGGGGATTACGAAGCTGCCCGTAATCTGATCGAAACATACGGAGTAAAGGTCGACTCGCAATTGCACCGGGAAGTGCTGTTACGTTATGAAAAACTGGGTGTGGCGCCGTATGCCGGGTTTATTAACCCTGAATATATACCAGTTGAAAAGGATGGTAAAATAGTAGATGTCAAAATCAGCTATCCGGACGATTTTTTGACCCAGATGCTAAAGTATGGTGAAAACTAAAAGGTATATGAAATAAAAAACAGCCTCCGGCAAAGAGGCTGTTTTTTTATCGGATCGGAATTGTTTTAATGATTCTGGCGGGCATTGATAATGGCTAGGAAATCGTCAGCTTTCAGGGAAGCACCACCGATTAAACCGCCATCTACATCGGGCTGTGAGAACAATTCATCCGCATTTTTTGCATTACAGCTACCACCGTACAGGATAGAGGTATTGTTTGCAACTTCCTGGTCATATCTGTCTGCAATAGCTTTACGGATAAAAGTGTGTATTTCTTCTGCCTGTGCAGCGGTTGCAGTCTTACCTGTACCAATGGCCCATACCGGTTCGTAAGCGATGACTACATGTGCAAATTGTTCTGCTGTCAGTTTGAATACTACATTCAATAATTGGGAAGCTACAACTTCGAAATGCTTGCCT
>URJC01000406.1 GCA_900548135.1 uncultured Odoribacter sp.
ATGTCGCCCGTTACTTTTTTGTTTGCTGTAATCAGTAATGCCTAATTGTACAGCAGAGAGGTTGGTATAAGCCCATGAACTTTTTCCTGTAATCATTTCCCACCATACCCCCATGAATTTTATAGGCTTGATCCAGTCGGTAGAGGTAAATGTACAAGGATCATTCAAGTTTAAAATTAATTTGGATGCCAATATATCCCGGGCATCATCGCTAACGACAATAGTTCTCCATGGGGTGTGGCGGGGGGCCTGTATATGTGCTTTATCTCCCAGGGCATCCGGTACAAGAAAGGATTCCAGGATCTGATTTGAACCGTCTACTTTCAGGTGCATACAGGGATATTCTATTAAAGCTGCTTCGTGAATATTAATATAAAGGTTCTTATCGCTTTTCATCATCAAAGAAGTTTGGATCACTGTATCCGGGTACAGTTGATAAGTATAGTTTGTACTATAAGTTTTGGCTGCTTGATTGAGCTTTTTACCGATTTCCGAAATGCGGCTGATTGTAGTTTCAAATTCCTGAGTATGATAATCGCCCGGAATCCAGAAAGCTTTGTGATTACCGGCAAGGGCGAACTGGGTTTTTTCTTCTTTGACGGTGAAGTATCTTAAACTGCCGCTTGCCGGAAATTCGTAGCGGAATCCTAATCCATCGTCAAATAGACGGAACCGGACAGCTAATTGTCTTTTAGTACCGGTTTGCTGGAGGGTTATAAATAATTCGTTATAATGATTGCGTATTTCTTTTTGTTCACCCCATACCGGTTCCCAGGTTTCGTCGAATACCGAGCGGACACTGTCGATGAGCATGAAATCCTTAAGGAGTGATTGACGGTCGTTTTTTAATTCGAAGCCCAATTTACTGGTGCGGACTACCGTGTCATTTTTATAGGTTAGCAGATAAGCCGGAGTTCCGTCTGCTTGTAAAGTAAATTGCAGGATTAAATTCCCATTAGGAGATTTTAGTTCCTGGGCTGTACTGAATTGTATAAAAATGCAGCAGGCCGATAACAATAAGGTAATTCTTTTCATCGCTTGTAATAAGTTGGATTTTTTAATCGGGTTACATTTTCTCTCTGGTACATTCACTGATATGTGCGTTAGGTAATCCGCTTTTACATGATCATTTTCTGGCAGTGATGGATAAGCACTCTAATCTTAATACAAATAAAAATAATTCCGTTATTAAAAACAAGTCCGGAAGAGTAATAATTTTTGCCCAAATGCACAGTTAACCGTCTTTCCGGACCTTGGCCAGGCTCTCTATTTTACGATATCATAGTTGGCTTTGGATTGTATCAGCTCCGTTTTCCCATTCTCTCCATCCGGAATCGTTCTGGTTGGTTGCAATATAGATTTCTCCACCACATTCTGCTGAAGTGTATTGGCCGAAACCTTCAGCTCCCGGGAATGTCAAGGGCTGCTACTTTCTTGATAAAAGAGGAGATGTTAGAAAAAAAACGACCGAAAATTTTACTTTCCGGTCGGTCTTGTTTTGATAAATTGTTTATTTTGCATAGTTGATAGCCCTGGTTTCCCGGATTACCGTTACTTTTACCTGGCCTGGATAGGTCATTTCATCCTGGATCCGTTTAGCAATATCGAATGATATTTTTTCTGCTTCTGTATCAGATATCTTTTCGCTACCAACAACAACACGCAGTTCACGCCCTGCCTGTATCGCATAAGTTTTAACAACTCCGTTGTATGAAAGTGCCAGGTCCTCCATGTCTTTCAGACGTTTGATATAGGACTCCACCACCTCCCGTCTGGCTCCTGGACGGGCTCCTGAGATAGCGTCACAAGCCTGCACAATCGGCGCAATCAGGGTAGTCATTTCAATTTCTTCGTGATGGGCACCTATTGCATTACAAATATCTGGTTTTTCTTTGTATTTTTCTGCTAATTGCATACCCAGGATTGCGTGCGGCAATTCCGGCTCATCATCGGGCACTTTACCAATGTCGTGTAATAGACCGGCGCGTTTGGCTTTTTTGACATTTAAACCGAGTTCTGCTGCCATAATCGCACAAAGATTAGCTGTTTCACGGGCATGTTGCAATAAGTTCTGTCCATAAGAAGAACGGTATTTCATTTTTCCGATCAGGCGAATTAATTCCGGGTGCAAACCATGGATACCTAAGTCTATTGTGGTACGTTTCCCGGTTTCTATAATTTCCTCTTCGATTTGTTTTTTTACTTTATTAACTACTTCCTCAATACGGGCAGGATGGATACGTCCGTCCGTTACCAATTGATGGAGCGATAACCGGGCAATTTCACGGCGTACCGGATCAAATCCCGATAAAACAATCGCTTCAGGGGTGTCATCTACAATAATCTCAACTCCGGTGGCTGCTTCCAGTGCCCGGATATTACGCCCTTCACGGCCAATGATCCGCCCTTTGATCTCATCCGAATCGATATGGAAAATAGAAACTGCAT
>URJC01000407.1 GCA_900548135.1 uncultured Odoribacter sp.
ATCCAATAGAACGTGATATCAAGAGTTCCGCCTATCTTGGCGATTTATTGGTAACCGCTTATTCACAATTTAGCCGGAACCGTACTTTCGGAACTATGATAGGGAAGGGATATTCTGTTAAATCTGCCCAGATGGAGATGCTGATGATTGCTGAAGGTTATTTTGCGGTCAAAGGGATAAAAGAAATCAATGATCAGTATAGGGTACATATGCCAATTACAAGTGCTGTGTACAATATCCTTTATGAGAAGATTAGCCCTGCCTTGGAGATTCGTTTGCTGACAGAACAGTTGAGATAATAATTTTAAGTATTGGTTAAGAAACTGAATAATTGAAGTCATATGTTTTCTTGTATTGAAGTAACTGACGAAAGTACGGAAAAGGCTTTTATTGAATTGCCTGTGAGCTTATATAAAGGAAATTCTCATTGGGTTCGTCCTTTGGACGGGGATATCCGGAAAGTGTTCAATAAAGAAAAAAATCCCTGTTTTAAGGAAGGAGGAGAATGTGTGCGTTGGTTGCTTCAGGATGATAAGGGAAAATATGTTGGCCGTGTTGCTGCCTTTATAAATAAAAAAACTTATCAGCTGGATAAGTATACAGTGGGGCAAATGGGTTTTTTTGAATGTATAGACAACCGGGAGGCTGCTTTCAAATTGTTTGACCAATGTCGTTTGTGGTTGGAAGAAAGAGGGATGGAAGCAATGGAAGGACCTGTGAATTTTGGTGAACGGATTGAATGGTGGGGGTTATTGATAAATGGATACAATGAGTCTCCGGTGTATGCAATGCCCTATACTCATGAATATTATGTCAAATTTTTTGAGGCCTACGGTTTTCGGGATTTCTTTAAACAATTTACCTATCGTACTTCTTTGGTGATGGAGAGTTTGTCCAAAATTGTTGTCTGGAAAGCTGACCGTATTCTGAAAAATCCGGATTATTCGGTTCATACCTATGGGGATATTGGGAAACAAAAGGCGATAGATGCATTACTTGAAGTGTATAATAAGGCCTGGAATTTGGAAGTGCATGGGGTGGATGGAATAACCCGTGAACAAGTAGAGGCTCTTTATAAAAGTTTGCGTCCGATTATTGATAAAGATTTGATATATTTTGCTTTCTATAAGGAACAGCCCATTGGTTTCTTTCTGATGTTTCCTGAAATAAATCAGGTTGTGAAGCATTTGAATGGGAAGATGAATCTGCCGGGTATACTTAAGTTTATGTATTATATGCATGTGAAGAAGATTGATGTCGCTTTGGGGCAGTTGTTCGGCGTAGTGCCTGAGTTTCAGGGGAAAGGTGTGGAAGCCGCTATGATAAAACGTTTTACGGAGCGGATTATAGAAGGAGGAAGACAGTATAAATACCTGGAGTTGAATTGGGTTGGTGAGTTTAATCCTCCGATGATCCATTTAATGGAATATATTGGTGCAAAAGCTGTCCGTACGCACGTCACTTACCGTAAGTTGTTCCGGGATGATATAGAATTTATACGTTCGGTAGATAAAAATAATAATTAAATTTTCTGCCTTGCTTGGCGGCGAATAGGATTATTTATTATAAATCCCCTTGGCGCTTTTCTGCTGATTTTACAATCAGGGAAGGCGCCAAGGGATTCTAAGCCTCAATATAGTAAGTCTAATTCCCGTGTTTAGAGTGTAGTTTCAACCGCATCAGCCGTAAATCTTCTTCCGCATAATCACCTTCAAACTCATCGAATGCTTCGGATATGTTGTCGGAGGAAGCTTCCATGAAATAGTCCATGATCTCCTCTTGTTGTTCGTCGTCCAGAATTTGGTTAATGTAATAGTCTATATTCAATTTGGTACCTGAAAAAACAATGGCTTCCATCTCTTTAATGAGCTCATCAAAGTTAAGCCCTAGAGCTGAAGCGATGTCTTCCAGATCGATTTGCCTGTCGATATTCTGGATAATGTATACTTTGAATTTCGATTTATTAGCTACGGTTTTTACCACCATATCCTGTGCCCGTTCGATCTCGTTGTCTTCTACATATTGTTTGATTACTTCAACGAACTCTTTTCCGTATTTCTGGGCCTTGCCTGCTCCGACACCTTGGATGTTTGCCAATTCTTCCAGGGTAATAGGATAATTAGTACACATATCTTCCAGAGAAGGATCCTGAAAGATAACATAAGGAGGTAAATTATTGGTTTTGGCTATTTTTTTTCGTAAATCTTTTAGGATTGCAAATAGGGTGCTGTCTAATGCTGATACTCCTCCTTTCTCCTGTATCTTTTCTTCTTCTTCGCTCTCCTCGTCAAAATTATGATCTTCCATCAACATAAAGCTTTTAGGTTCATCCAAAAATTTCTGTCCTTCTTCTGTCAATTTAATAACTCCGTATTGTTCAATATCTTTTTCAATGAAACAACTCACTAATGCCCTACGGTATACCATGGTCCAGAACTGCCGGCT
>URJC01000408.1 GCA_900548135.1 uncultured Odoribacter sp.
CTCGTACCGGAAAGAAATGCATCTGACTCCTCTGCAGATAAAAGGCATGCGCCATATGCTGAGGTCACTTTTTTACCTTTTATGCGGACACACCTTACTGGCTTACGGGGCAATCTTCCTGCTTCCGGAAGCAACGGCAGATTTCATTTCGACAAGCTTGCTCTATTTGCTCATAGGTATCTATTTTATAACTCTGTTCATCCGTAACCGGATCATCCGGTTTAAAATGAAAAAAGAAGAATGGTGGCCACTTGTAAACGAAAAAGGAGAAGTAATCGGCCAGGCTCCACGCAACATCTGCCATTCCGGCTCAAAACTATTACATCCGGTGGTCCATTTGCATATCATAAATGACCAACGGGAAATCTTTTTACAAAAGAGAAGCATGAAGAAAGATTTACTTCCGGGAAAATGGGATACGGCTGTCGGAGGGCATATCGGCTTAAACGAAAAAGTGGAAGATGCCCTGAAACGCGAAACCTGCGAAGAACTGGGTATTACCGACTTTGAAGCCCGGTTTATGGGATCTTATATCTGGGAGAGTCCCCGTGAAAAAGAATTGGTATTTTCCTTCATTTGTACCCGCTACAACACCATCCGCATCGATAATGACGAGGTTGACGAAGGACGTTTTTGGAACAAGACAGAGATCGAAAAAGGGATTCAGGCCAATCTGCTTACCCCCAATTTAATACATGAATACAACAATCTGCTGCTCAAGCAACTCAATAATTAACTTTTTTCAGTTTGTTATTTCCCGTGGATATCGTTTCTTTGTACAACTATGAATGAAACAGTCCTCAACAAAGTAAAGATCCTGGCAGAGTCGGCCAAGTATGATGTATCCTGCGCATCCAGCGGTACGTCACGTTCTCATAAGGCGGGGAATATTGGTAGCGCGGCAGGCTGGGGCATCTGCCACAGCTTCGCCGAGGACGGACGCTGCATTTCATTGTTAAAAATCATGCTCACCAATCATTGTATGTACGATTGTGCCTATTGTATCAACCGCCGCAGCAATGACATTCCGCGGGCAACACTTGCTGTCAGTGAACTGATTGATCTAACCATCGAATTTTACCGCCGCAACTACATTGAAGGCCTTTTCCTAAGTTCCGGAGTCGTACGCAATCCGGATTACACCATGGAACGCCTGGTACGGATTGTCAAGGATTTGCGCCAGGTACATCGCTTCAATGGCTACATCCACATGAAAAGCATCCCCGGTGCCAGCCGGGAATTAGTCCACGAAGCAGGGCTCTATGCAGACCGGCTGAGTGTAAACATTGAGATCCCCAATGAAAAAAGTTTACAACTGCTGGCTCCGGAAAAAAATTTTCAAAGTGTCCTTACTCCTATGCGCTACATCCAGCAAGGAGTGCTGGAGAGCGGTGAAGAACACCGCAAATACCGCTCGGCACCGCGTTTTGCCCCGGCAGGCCAAAGTACCCAAATGATCGTGGGAGCCACCGATGACAGCGATAAAGATATCCTATACCTATCCGCTGCACTCTATAAACGTTCTTCAATGAAACGGGTCTATTATTCCGGATTCATTCCGGTCAATGCTTATGACCAACGCTTGCCCATGCTGAAACAACCGCCCCTGGTCCGTGAAAACCGACTTTACCAGGCAGATTGGCTATTGCGTTTTTATGAATTTAAAGCAAACGAAATCGTGGATGATTCCTTTCCCGATTTAGACCTGGAGATAGACCCTAAACTAGCCTGGGCACTACGGCACCCTGAAAAATTCCCGGTAGATGTCAACCGGGCAGACTATGAAATGCTGCTGCGAATCCCGGGATTAGGCGTCAAATCAGCCAAAATGATCCTTGTATCGCGGCGCTACGGCCGAATTGGCACTTCACAGCTCAAAAAAATGGGGGTCGTACTGAAAAAGGCACAATACTTTATTACCTGCAATGAGCTAACCTGTAAAACGGTAAACGAAATTAAACCGGAAAAAGTACGGCAAATACTTACTCAGAAAACAAATAAAAAAGAAGATCCGCAGCAGTTAAAAATCATATTTGAAGGGGAATAATGATCATTTTTACCTACGATAAGACATTTGAAGGTCTGCTGACCTGCATTTTTGAAGCTTACTACCGAAAGCTATTTCCGGATATCCTGCTTCCGGAGCAGTCCCCCCTCCCTCTCTTTTACGACAGTCTGACCCGGATTTTCACTGACGGGATACATTCATCCCGTGTCTGGAAAGGGCTGGAGAAAAAATTATCCCCGGCAGGACTCAGTGTGATCACCAATTGCTGGTTGTCCGAATTTCCCGAAAGTGATATTCTATTGTTCCGCTACATCCGGAAAGCTCTGGATGCTCCATTTTCTATTGAACTGAATTTCGGTGACCCCGATGTGCTCCAGGCAACACAAATCAGCAAAAAAGTAAACAATGAACGCCACCGCATCATCCAATTCACCCGT
>URJC01000409.1 GCA_900548135.1 uncultured Odoribacter sp.
TAAACGCAAACGGATAAATTTTTTCCAATAATAGTTGCACCCCACTGTTAACTGTTGCTGTTGACCCCCTAAAATATCTGCGTCCTCATCATTCAAATCCAAACAAGAATAACGGGCAGCCAATTCCAGAGAGCCGGGTTTGGGCAATTCCAGGCGGGCCCATGAAGTAGCATACTCATACGCATCTCCAATTGCCAGGAAACCAATTTGACCATATGTACCCCAAGCTTTGTATTTTTTCAGGTCATTTTTCCGGTTTGCTTGTACATAAAAATATTCCCCCTGCAAACTAAACTTACCGACAGCTCCGATAAACTCACCAGCAACCTTAAAAGTATTATTTACATCAGAAACAGTAGCATTTACGAATTTCGTTGAATTCACCATACTCCCCAGATTGGCCCCATAGGATACCGAACGTTCATCATCCCCATCTTTCGTCGCATCCGGAGTACGGAAACTCAAAGCAGCCCCGATATGTAAGATTTGCCCTTCATTCTGATAAGGGTTATAAACTCCACGGCCAGTGATGGCATAACCGTCATTTCCTTTATAATCCAACCGTTGGTCAAAATGAGTATCCCCAAAAATACCACCGGCATACCAGAAATTTTTGCTCCATCCGATATATTCCAATCCCAATTTACGTCCCGGAGCAAAAGCTTCAGTCACACAACCGGCATTAATAAAACGGATATTACCTGAACTTTCCATATAATCCAAACCAAAAGGCTCCGCAAAATGTCCGATACGGGCATAGGAACTTTTCTGAAAATTATATTGAATAAACACATCTTTCAAAGAAATTCCTTTCTTTGCAAAACCGATATCTATCTTTCCGCTAAAATTTTCATACTTACCGCTAACTCCTAAACGGATATCGCTAATTGTAGCTCCGCTACCCAAGTGGGTTTTATCCTTAAAGAACGCCGTACCGTCAAAATATACACGTCCATTCACAGAACCCTGCAATTTTTCAGGTTGTGTCTGCCCGAATGCTAATGTCACAAACAATAGCATTACGGAAGCAAATGCAATTTTTTTCATGGCTTAGTATCCAATAACAACTTTATCCGGTTTCGGGTTACTGACATTTTTCTTTACCCCCCATTCCTCAGTTACATATTTGTGGTTACCTTCCGGAACATCGTTACTATAAACGGTAATAGCACGCGGATCATTATCCCAATACTGTTTTACAGTCTTGTTATCCATTTCCTTTTCCACTTTTTTATCGTCCGGATTCACAATCATTTTCAAGCCCACAGAAGTATTCATCAACTCCATATCTCCCCGGCTATTACCAGCTGCAAACAAAGGTTTTGCTTTGATAAATGTATTTACAACTTCAGCTTTCCCATTATCCTGAGGAACCGGAAACACCAATTGATCAGTCGTCACCCCTTCTGCAGTCACCAAGGATCTTACCCCCAAAATACGATCTTCAGGAATTCCAAGTTGTTCTGCTACAAATCTCTGATACAACGACTCAGGAGAAGCTGAAACGACCCAAATCTCGAAATCATAATCTTTCAGGTTTTCCAGTAGTTGTTTCATTTCAGGGTACATCTTATTCTGATATTTTTCATGGAACATATCATTCCCGATGGTCTGAATTTCTTCGGGTGTCAATCCTGACAAAAATTTAATCCGGTTCTGCACATATTCAACCCCAACATTATTTCCGTGTAATAGCTGATCCACAATTTTCATTTTCTCTTTAGAGGTTTTATCTGTCTTGCCTGCATAGTTCTTCTTTGCAAAATCGTATAAAGCCTCATCTGCAAGGTAATAAGGTACCTGCCCGAACAGAGTTCCGTCACAGTCAAATACAGCTACTTTACGGGTCTTCATCGGTACTGTTGAATCAAAAAAAGCTTCCAGCTGATCGTTTGTCTCATTTGAAAAACCTTTAATCGGCTTATAAGAATAAGTCTGCGCGTCAACAAACATCATTGAGGAAATGACTAAAGTCATCGTCATCACCATCACATAATGGATTCTTGTTAATGTTTTCATAAAATAAAGATTAAAGTTAATTAATTTAGTTTGGGATACCGGGTTATTCGTAGATTTTGCAAAATAGTTACAAAAATTACGGAAATTGTTCCGGTTATTTTAAAATACAATCAAATAAACAGCAGCAGCGATACAAGCTCCTGCAATCGGTCCGACGACAGGCACCCAACTATATCCCCAACCACTGTCCCGTTTCCCTTTTATAGGTAATAAAAAATGGGCTAAACGGGGAGGAAAATCACGGGCCGGATTTATGGCATAACCAGTAGCTCCTCCCAATGACATACCAATGGCCATAATCAAAAAGGTAACCGGAAAAGCTCCCAGGGATCCCATCCCGATTTCCGGGGCATTTCCCTTAATTGCCAAAGCCAGAATAACAAAGACCAATAAGAAAGTTCCTACAATCTCACAGAAAAAATT
>URJC01000410.1 GCA_900548135.1 uncultured Odoribacter sp.
CCTGTTCTCCCCTGACATACATTGTCTTCCCCGGTACAAACTCATGTTCTGTCAAAGCGTAGTACACTTTTTTTCCATTCATCCGGGAGGCCTCAGGAGCTTTTTTGTCTGCCAAGCCAAAAATCCAGGCATTCAAGGTATTGTGCATAATTGCACACATATAATCGGCATGAATAATCCCATGATTGATAACAGCCCCATTGTCTTCCATATTACTACCCTGCAAAAAAGTATCCAGCCGGATTCCGTTCACTTTCCGCTTGCTCGCCATATCTGCAGGAGCGGCATAAGCAGAAATCTGATATTCCAATGCCTTCTGTAGCCAATCAGCAACATGCTTATGTCGGGGCATCATGACTGCAGCAATAACCAGGATAGGCGTTTTCTTCGGCTTTACTATCACCTTTATAAATAATTTTCCCACTCCTGTCCTTATAATAAGGGACCTTCATTCCGAGAAAACGGTTGGCTTCATATTCCATCATCCGGCACACCTGTTCCTGATCCCTGGCAGACAATTGCTCCCAAAGCAACCATCCGGCAGTAGCTGTCTGGGCAGCCCACAAGGCACTTTGCCATTGATCACCCCAACCTCCACCTGCCTGATTCACTTTATGCCGATGGGCTAAAGAACCAATTAAGCGGACTGTCATTCTTGCTGCTTCTTCCCAAGCAACTCCGGTCACTTCCGGATCATATACATTCAATTTCAACGCCACAGCCAAAGCAAACGCCTCATGAGCCACCGGACGGACAGCATGTTCAGTCGTTCCGCCCAATTCCAAATATTCTCCCTGCTGTACAGCAAATTTCTTTATTTTATGATACCAATCATTAACTGCATATTTGTTGGCATTACGGAAAATCACCAACACTTCCTTCTCAAATTCTCCTTCCAACGGAGAAGTATCCCACTTTTCCCAGTTAACAGGTTTTACAATTTCTCTCAAATTTTCTGCATACATCCAAGAGCAGAAGCACATAAAAAAACACAACAGTTTAGCCCGTTTCATTTCAACAATACAATTTAACTTCGTAAAAATATTTCTAAAAGACGAGTTTATCAAATTTACCTGATACAACTTTCTGAATTGATGTTATCTATCCGGGCCGGATGGGAAAGAGATAAAAAATCATCCCGAGCATAAAATATAATTTTGCAAAAAAGCCTCTGAAAGTGTAAACTTCCAAAGGCTTTTGCATAAAACTGAGGTCGGTAGCAGAGTCGAACTGCTCTGCACGGTTTTGCAGACCGTTGCCTAACCGATCGGCCAACCGACCCTGTTGTGATTTGCGATGCAAAGATATGACCTTTTCATTAAGTTCCAAAATAATCTGCAAAATTATTTCTCCAAAGTAACACTGGTACATTTAATTTGTCCACCCAAAGGAGGATTCATTTTCGAAATTTTGATCTTAGCATACTGCAACTGAGGGAAAGCCGCATATAAGGCATCGAGCATCCGTTGCCCCACATGTTCCAGCAAATGAGAGCGTTTCATCATTTCACGGGCAATAATTTCATAAGCTGTCTGATAACTTAAAGCATCAGTGATATCATCTGTGGAAGCCGGACGATGGCAATCATAATGCAAACAAGCATAAACCACAAATTTATTCCCTACTATTTGTTCCGCTTCAAAACAACCATGATAAGCAAAGAACTCCATACCTTCAATTTCAATTATTCCAGTCATTTCAATTCCATTTAATCCAGCCAATCCGTATTACACAATAAAATACTTCATATAACCCAACTTCAGCCTACGGGAAATCACGTTCAACCCAACCGCTTCTTTTTCACCTCCCAACATAAAAAATAATACAAACAAGAATGAATCTATTTTGCTTCAAAAATAGAAAAAAGAAAATTCACTTCCTATTGAATTCCTGACCAAAATCAAAATCCACCGGAGCCTTTCCGGAAATTCACGTATGTAGCATTTCTCAACTATTCAGTGTAAATCAGAAAGAAATTATTCCATTATACAATGCAGTCCTATTCTTTACAGAAATACTCCGATTTAAACGATCCGGAAGACACGGAAAAAAGAAAACATCATCAGAATATAAAAATGAAAGGGCCGGAAAACCGACCCTTAAACATTTACTAACTACTAACCTAAACCATACAAACTTATGAAAAACAATCTTTTTTAAAGACGGTGCAAAGGTAGAGATAATTTGATTATATACAACACTCTTAAATACAACAAAAGTTAAATCACTATTAAATATATCTTAAATGTACTAAATCGTTTATTTTCAATAAAAAACGGAAAAATCATTCCGGCAACTGACAAATTAAAATTAGTATGATTATTTTTTTAGAAATATTTTGTCAGTATAAAAAATTCCTCTACATTTGTACCCGCAATCAAACAGGATCGCACGGGTTCTTAGCTCAGTTGGTTCAGAGCATCTGGTTTACAC
>URJC01000411.1 GCA_900548135.1 uncultured Odoribacter sp.
CTTAGATCTTAAATTGTCAGGAAGTTTTCTGTTAGAATAATTTCCGGTCAATTTAAAATCTAAGATTTTTTGTCCTATTATTCTGTATTGGCAATACGTTTACTTTGCCGTTTACGTTCTGTTTCGTCCAGAATAATTTTACGGAGACGCATGGAATGTGGGGTCACTTCGACATATTCGTCTTCCTGAATGTATTCCAATGCTTCTTCAAGACTGAATTTTACAGGAGGAGCAATGTTTACTTTGTCGTCTGAACCACTGGCACGCATATTGGTCAATTTTTTAGACTTACAAACATTGATAACAATATCATCAGGGCGTGTACTTTCACCGATAACCTGACCGGCATATACGATTTCTCCCGGTTCAATAAAGAATTTACCACGGTCTTGTAATTTATTGATGGCATAGGCATAAGTGTCTCCGGTTTCCATAGCAATTAGAGAGCCGTTGATACGCATTTCGATTTCTCCTTTATAAGGTTCGAATCCTTTCAGGCGATGGGCGATGATTGCTTCACCTGCAGAAGCAGTCAGCAGGTTGCTACGTAATCCGATAATGCCGCGTGAAGGAATATCAAAATCCAGGTGTACCCGTTCTCCGCGAGTTTCCATATTGTTCAGTACTCCTTTACGTTTGGTTACCATTTCAATGGCTTTTCCGGAAAATTCTTCCGGAATATCGATTGTCAATTCTTCTACAGGTTCACATTTCTGACCATCAATTTCTTTAATGATTACTTTGGGTTGTCCTACTTGGAGTTCATAGCCTTCCCGGCGCATCGTTTCGATTAAAACGCTTAAGTGAAGGACTCCCCGTCCATAAACGATGAAAGAATCTGCACTCAAACCCGGCTCTACCCGAAGAGCAAGATTCTTTTCCAATTCTTTGTCGAGACGTTCTTTGATGTGGCGGGAAGTTACATATTTTCCATCTTTTCCGAAAAAGGGGGAATTGTTGATGGTAAACAACATGCTCATGGTCGGTTCGTCAATAGCAATGGGAGTAAGTGCTTCCGGGTTTTCATAATCGGCAATAGTATCCCCAATTTCAAATCCTTCAATACCTATGATAGCGCATATTTCTCCGGCTTCCACTTCGTCTACCTTTTGTTTTTCGAGTCCTTCAAATAACATCAGATCCTTAATTCTGCATTTATTCTGAGTTACTCCGTCGCGTTTGCAAAGTGTAACATTCATTCCGGCTTTCAATTTACCACGGGTCAATTTGCCAATAGCAATCCTTCCGATATAAGAAGAATATTCCAGAGAAGTAATCATCATCTGAGGTGTTCCCTCTGCGGCTTCGGGTTCCGGAATATTTTCTATGATAGCGTCCAGCAGGGGAGTGATATCCTGAGTACGGTTTCGCCAGTCTGTAGACATCCAGTTTTGTTTAGCACTACCGTATAAAGTCACAAAGTCTAGCTGTTCTTCGCTGGCTCCCAAAGAAAACATCAGATCGAATACTTCTTCCTGAACTTCTTCCGGTCGACAGTTGGGTTTATCTACTTTATTAACAACGACGATTGCTTTTTTGCCTAGGTCCAATGCTTTTTGTAATACAAAACGGGTTTGTGGCATAGTGCCTTCAAAGGCATCCACTAATAGGATTACCCCGTCTGCCATATTCAATACGCGTTCTACCTCCCCTCCAAAATCAGAGTGTCCCGGAGTATCAATGATATTTATTTTATAATCTTTATAACGTACAGAAACGTTTTTGGCAAGGATCGTAATTCCTCGTTCCCGTTCCTGATCATTATTATCAAGTATTAAATCTCCACTAGGTTTTTCATTTTCTCTGAATTGTTTGCCCTGCAGTATCATTTTGTCCACGAGGGTTGTTTTTCCGTGGTCAACGTGTGCGATGATGGCAATGTTTCTTAATTTCCGCATTGTGTGTCTATATTTAGGGGGACAAAATTACAATAAAATATTCACAATGAAAAACCTAAGGCCGAAAATGCACATAAATCATTGAAAACGTGTGCAGTGAGAAAATCAAGAAGTCGGTTTGTTTTGATCTTTGAATATTAACCGTATTGCCTGATCGTATGTCAGGTAATTCCAAACCCAATTTAGTAAGATTTCAAGTCGGTTACGAACACCTAAAATGGAACGAAGGTGCACTACTGTCCATAGCAGCCAGGCTATAAAACCCTGGGTTTGATAATGGGGTAAGTCGGCAACTGCTTTATTGCGTCCTACTGTGGCTAAGGTTCCCAAATTTTTATAATGGAAAGGTTGCATGATTTTTTGCTGGTCAAGACACATCAGGTTTTTAGCTAATAATTTGCCTTGCTGAATGGCGACTTGCGCAACCTGGGGATGTCCATTGGGGTAATCTTTTTCAGTGATTAGGCAGATATCCCCGATGGCAAAAATATTGGCTTGATTTTTTACCCGATTGAATTCGTCGGT
>URJC01000412.1 GCA_900548135.1 uncultured Odoribacter sp.
AACACATGTCCCCCACCAATAGCATACCCATTGACCATTGCAATAACAGGTTTAGGCAACGACCGAATAGCCTTATGCAAATCCAAAACGTTCAAGCGCGGTACACCATTTTCATCTATATATCCCCCCACACCTTTTACATGCTGGTCCCCGCCAGAACAAAAAGCTTTATCACCCGCACCGGTCAACACCACGACTCCGATATCATTCCGCTCACGGCAAATATTCACCGCATCCAGCATTTCTTTATTCGTCTGAGGCCGAAATGCATTATAAACCCGCGGTCTGTTAATGGTTATTCTGGCTATACCTTCGAAGAAATCAAATTTGATATCTTCATATTCTTTTATTGTTTTCCATTCTCTTGACATAACATCTGTGTAAAAAATTATTTAGTTATTCTATTACAAAATCAGCATGAATAATCTGATCACAAGCAAGTTAAAAACCCAAACCAACCTTTTCTCCTTTCAGGTTCCTGAAATATCCTTTCAGTATTTCCGCATTCTCCAATCCCGGAGTATCTACAGCCAGTATGGCCGGCCGTTGGCTTTCCCGCCAGAATAAAGGCAATACCTCCTGTAACTCCAATTCATCTTCTGCCTGAAAGTAAGCAAAATGATGCAGTTCAGCAAATCCCCTGACATCCACCTGCCGGGCAGTCTCAAAGCACTCCTCCAGCTCATCCAACTCCGAAGGCCCCTGAATAAAACGAAAAATACCTCCACCTCCATTTTTCATCACAATAATCTTCAAACGGGAAGTGATATATCTGTTCCATAAGGCATTAGAATCATACAAAAAGCCCATATCTCCAGTTACCAGCACAGTGATTCCAGGATTCAACAGGGCGGCCCCCACCGATGTCGAGGTTGAACCATCTATCCCACTGGTCCCCCGGTTACAATCCACCCGTAATACCTGAGGACATTCAAACAATTGCGCATAACGTACCGGAGTACTATTCGACAGCTGAAGAGATACCCCTGCCGGTAAAGCAGGCCAAATCAAAGAAAATGCTTTCCAATCACTCCAAGGTACCCGGACAAGAAAATCATTATGTCTGTCAATAGCACATTTATTCTTTTGTCTCCATTGAGCAGCATACCCCGACTGACAGGCTTTCAATCGTCCGCCTATGGAAGCAAAAAAATCGGCAGCTTCCAACCGGATTTGGTGAGTTAATACTTTAAAAGTATCAGCCGGATGTTCACTCTGATCCACATACCAATGTTCCTTCGGCTTATATTGCCTCAAAAATGCCTTCACATGCCTGGAAATCAAAGCTCCCCCAAACGTAATCAACAAATCCGGAGCAAAATCGGCTTTTTCCTCTTCCTCAATAGTAGCCAGCACCCGGTCAATCGTACCGATATAAAATTCAGAGCAAAGATTGGACGGAGTTTCTGTCAAAATTATAACTTGGTCAAAAGCCGCTAATTGATGAAGACTCAATTTCAAACGTTCGTCAGGCAAATGAAATCCAGCCAGTATCATTACCTTCCGGCACGTATTAAAGCGCCCGGCCAACTCAGCGGCAATATGAGGAAGCAAAACAGGTGCCGCCTCCAAAAGATCTACCGTACGCATCTTTTCTTCGGAATAAACCCGTTGACCATAAAGAGGCTCACGTAAAGGAATGTTGATATGTACCGGTCCCCTGCGTCCTTGCATTGCATAATTGACAGCATCATTCACCACACGATTGGCATACCAACTCTCTTCTTCATCACGGAGTTCTGCAGGTAAGCGATAAGATGCTTTAACAATATTCGAAAACAGATGATCTTGCCGGATAGTCTGGCTATCCTCTTGGTCTATCCACTCTACAGGACGGTCGGCAGTAATCACGATTAAAGGCAAACGCTGATAATATGCCTCCGCAATGGCAGGGCCGTAATTCAACGGAGCTGTACCCGAAGTACAGGCCAAAGCTACAGCTTCCCCGGATTGCTGTGCCATCCCTAAAGCAAAAAATGCAGCACTTCGTTCATCCAGTACCACATAATGGGTTATTCTTTTGTCCCTTGCAAATGCCATCAGCAAAGGAGCATTCCGTGAACCCGGGGAAAGAACTATCCGTTTTACCCCTTTCTGTATCAAAATCTCTGTCAAGATCCGTACTCCTTTTTTATCTGAAGTATATTCCAGCATATTTTTTAATTATCAATAATATCCAACAATGTCCGTGATTTCAATTCTGTTTCCTCCCATTCTTTATCAGGATCAGAACCAGCCGTAATGCCTCCTCCTACATACAAACAAACAGCTTGCTGAAACACTTCCATACATCTCAGATTGACAAACCACCGGAAAGTGTTGCCAGGACCAACCGGTCCTAAATAACCAGCATAATATCTGCGCTCATACCCCTCTATCTGTTCAAGCAGTGCTATCGCTTTCTCTTTAGGGAATCCCCCCAC
>URJC01000413.1 GCA_900548135.1 uncultured Odoribacter sp.
TGGCTGGCAGAACAAAGGGCTTTCCAAATGAAACAACGCTTTGTTGGCTGGTGGAACCTGAAACCCGGATTGATAGAAATACAAGCAGCCCCTGTGGATTGGTCCGTAGTCCGGCAGATCATCGTACAAGATAAGAGATTCCCTGGCCGGCAATCTATCTTACAAATTCTGACCGGAAATTATACAGATAATCAACGGCAATTCCTTTTGCAAAAATCACCCCAATATGAATATATCCGACAGTCTATATTCCCGGAATTGCAGAAAGTGACCTGTCGGTTTTTCTATAAACAGAAAGAGGAAGCAACAAAAGCAGAGCCTTTATGATTGTTGTATAAATATAAGTTTGTTAGTATCATAGCCACGTCCTTGTGCTTTCTCAAGGATATGATTGAGGGTTTCCGGAGCAATTTTGGGAGTCCGGCTAAGTATCCACAGGTATTTATCGGTAGAGCTTCCCACCAAAACCCACTCATAATCTTTATCAAGCTCAAGGATATTGTAATCGCTATAGAATGAAAGGAAAAAAGACACTTCCAGTTTTCCGGTTTGTCCATCTTTGGCAGGACGGGCTTTACCTATGGCACATTTTTTTTCTCCGTCTGGAGTTTGTTTATGACCGCAATTGAATACTTTGATTTTACCGTCCGGACGATAAGAATATTCTGCGGTTACTCCTTGCAGATTTCTTTCAAACCGATGATCATAACGGGCAATCTCATACCATTTCCCCAGATAACGTTGTAAGTTGAATTCCTGAACTGTTTTTTTATCAATCATAGTTATTGTTTTAATGGTTTTACGGAAAAATCTACGATAAGTTTTTTACTTAACCCAAGAAAACATTTTGCGTATATAAAAGCTGAGACTTGCTATTCAGGTTTGTTTATAAAGTTGATAACATGAATGGGACAATACAAGATGGCTTGCCGCAACCCCGTCGAAATTGGGCAATGGCGGTTATTGCTCTGGGAATGACAATGGCAGTATTGGACGGAGCTATTGCGAACGTTGCTTTACCCACTATTGCAGGGGATTTACATGTGAATCCGGCTAGTTCTATCTGGGTGGTAAATGCTTTTCAATTGGCAATGACCATCTCTTTATTGGCCTTTTCATCCTTAGGCGATCTTTGGGGATATAAAAAGGTGTATGTATTAGGATTAATCATGTTTACCGTTACTTCATTGGTTTGTGCCCTTGCTGATTCATTTTTCACTTTAGTTATTGCAAGGGGATTGCAAGGTTTTAGTGCTGCGGCTATTACGAGTGTCAACACAGCTCTGTTGCGGGTGATTTTTCCTACCCGTTATTTAGCACGGGGAATGGGAATAAATGGGTTAATTATTGCTGTTGCTGCCGCAGCTGGACCTACTGTTGCTGCTGCTATTCTGGCAGTGGCCAATTGGCCCTGGTTATTTGCTATCAATGTGCCTATCGGATTGGTGGCTTTCATGATGAGTTTGAAATTTTTACCTCAGAATCCGGTAAAAGTCCAGGGAAGGTATTTTGATATCAGGAGTGCAGTCATGAATGCGTTGACTTTTGGGCTTTTAATTTGTGTGATTGATGGTTTTGCACATGATATTCACTGGTATATCTTAGTACCTGGATTTGTGGTTATGTTGATTATCGGTTGGTTTTTCATCAAACATCAGGAGAATCAGGCTTATCCCCTTTTGCCGATAGATTTGATGCACAGCCGGATTTTTTCTTTATCATTGCTGACTTCAGTTTTTTCGTTTATTGCTCAGATGTTGGCTTTAGTATCTATCCCTTTCTTTTTTCAACGGGTGTTACATTTGAATGAAGTAGCAACAGGATTATTACTGACGCCCTGGCCTTTAGCTACTATGATCGCGGCTCCGTTGGCAGGGCGGTTGATGGATCGATTCAACGCTGGTTTATTGGGAGCAATTGGGTTATTCATTTTTGGTGCGGCTTTATTTTTGTTGGCAACAATGCCAGCTCAACCTTCACATATGGATATTGTTTGGCGGATGTTCCTGGGAGGAATCGGTTTTGGTCTGTTTATTACCCCGAATAATAGTACCATTATTGCTTCTGCTCCTAAAGAACGTAGCGGAGGTGCCAGTGGGATGCTTGGAATGGCTCGTTTACTAGGGCAGACAGTAGGTGCAGCTTTTGTTGCAGTCATTTTTGCTACTTTCCCGGGACACGGTATGCGTTATGCTCTGATTTTTGCAGCTATTATTGCTGTTGTTTCTGCTGTTATCAGTGGATTAAGGATTAAAGGAGAGGTAAAAAGCTAGTCAAAAACAGTTATTTATCATTTCCTTAAATAATGGTAACATTTTATTTGAGGTGTTAAGCAACATTTCCGGATGCCATTGAACACCAAGAACAAAAGAATGGGAAGGCATTTCAACGGCTTCAATTATTCCATCGGGAGCTATG
>URJC01000414.1 GCA_900548135.1 uncultured Odoribacter sp.
CAGTCGGTAGAGCAAAGGACTGAAAATCCTTGTGTCCCTGGTTCGATTCCAGGTGATACCACTCCGAAAAGCGATTACTTTAAGTAATCGCTTTTTGTTTTATAAGGCCTGCAAACGCTGCTAGTAAACAAAATGATTTATCACTCTTATTCATTTTGTTCCACCATCCCTAGCGAAGTCTTAATTTCCGATTCAGGGATCAACCATTGCCAACGCAAATCGTCAGCAGGTATTTCCATGACTAAAGCCACTGATTTTGAATAATTAGTTCCTTTACGGTCCAGCTCAATACCTAAACGTTTCAGGTCTGTGAAACGAAACCCTTCACCCCATAATTCAATCCGCCGATGCGTCATAATCTCGTCAGTCAATTCTTCCCCGGTCCGCGCTGACATAACATATTCCGCATCCCGGGTGACCACAAAATCTTTCAGTGTCGTCCGGGCACCTGTTTCGTCCCCACTACGTGCCAAGGCTTCCGCCTTCATCAGATAAAGTTCCGCCAAACGCATATAAGCAAAATCCCCGGCAGAAATAGCCGTATTCACAACTTCAAATTTCCGGTTCTGATAGGCATATTGTTTATAGGCAGAAGTCGGTCCCGTTAATTTTCCTGTCGGATCCCACCACCGACAACGGATATCCGTAGAAGAAAGTGCAGCAAAAAGCAGGGAATTGATGCAACGGGGAGCCACCCGAATGGCTGAAGAATTAAAATTCCAGGACATAAAAGCATAAAACGAAAAGAAAGCAACTGTCTGATCATCCTGCGTATTAGCCGCCCATAAAGCTTCCCGGCTCCGGCTTATAATCTTACTAAACCCATTCAGACACTCTTCACCTTGCATCAAACAAAAACCTTCACTTTCTGCTTTCCGGATAGCCAGCGAAGCATAATGGGCAGCAGAAACATAATCCTGCTGCGTCAGAAAAACACGTGCCTTAATACCATAGATTACCTTCAGGGACAAATGAGTGACACTTACTGGTGTATAATCCATCAAGTAGTTTATAGCACTATCCAGGTCACGATGAATATAAGCGTAACAATCTTCTACATTATCCCGTTTCAAGACCTCGGTCTTTGGTTTCTTCCGGTAAGTGACACCTGCAGCTGTATTCAATTCTCCAGCCACATAACGCTGTCCGTATAATTGCACCAACTGAAAATGAGCCCAGGCACGAAACCCCAATGCCTCTCCCCGAATACCGCACATCTGTACCGAATCTTCAACCGGAATCAGAAAAGAGCCGCTTTCACCAATAGCTTCCAATACCAGATTACATTGCAAAATCAAATAATAATAAAAACGGAAAGGAAATTCATCTACTACCGAAGTAGCATTCCGATGATCTAACCAACGAGCACTACCAACATAATACCCATTGGAAGCAGTCGGAATAATCACATCTTCCCCCATACAGTCCCGGAACATACACATTGAAGGTTCTCCGCCACATGCCTGATTTCCCATATATTGATCGACCATTTTCCGGTAGACCCCATTCATCGCTGCATAAACATTACTCTGACTCGACAAAGCATCTTCCTTTCCCAATTCATCCGTAGGATGTGTATCCAGAAAAGATTTTCCACAAGACACAATGGAAAAAATAACTAATAAGAAAAACAATAACTTCATAAAACACAAATTTTACTACAGTGTCACATTCAAACCCAAAGTAAAAGTACGCGCCGGAGTATTAGAAACAGAAATGACTCCCTTAAATAATTGCCGCGGATCAAATCCTTTCATAGCACTTAACAAATAAAGGTTTTCACCACCAATAAAAATGCTGGCATCTGTTATTCCATAGTGTTTGAGCCAATTCCGGGGAATACGATACTGTAACGTCACCGATTTCACATTCAGGTAACCCGCATTCATTAACCAACGGTCAGAAACAGCATTATTTTGTGCTGCACTTTGAATAGACCCTAAGCGTTTGTTAGCCACAGCATCATCCAAACGCGGCACATCAGTCCGGTCACCCGGTTTCTGCCAGCGTTTCAATATATCCCGGTGAAAAGCTTGCCCATATTTACCCTGATACATCAGCACAGAATAACCCGTATTATATGCTTTCCCTCCTATAGCATAACTAAACACACCACTCAACTCTAACCCGCCAAAACTAATACGGGTCGACATCCCACCATAGACTTTGGGTACAGGACTTCCGGCATCATGATAACGGGCATAATTACTGTAATAAGTCAGCGAATCCCCTGTCTCATTTACAAAACACACCTTACTATTCCATTTATAATGCTCACCATCAAAAGTATATTGGGCATCTCCGGTTTCCGGATCCACTCCCCGGTATTCTTTTAACCAAAAATTATACAAAGGTACACCAACACGCAATTTTCCAGTAGCATCGCTAATCTCCGGT
>URJC01000415.1 GCA_900548135.1 uncultured Odoribacter sp.
AAAAATTGAATCTATCGGAGAAGAAGAAGTACGGGTGAATTTTAATCATCCGCTAGCGGGGAAAAAATTGTTTTTTAAAGGAGAGATACTGGGAGTACGCGATGCTACCGATGAAGAATTGGAAGCTTTGCATTCGCACAAATGCGGAGGATGCAGCGGATGTGGTTCACATGATGATGGCTGCGGCGGTTGTGGTTCACATGATAATGGCTGCGGCTGTTGCCATTAATACAGTGAAGAATTCAAGGTTTGAAAGGTTGTAGATAAAATATTATGGCAGGGAATACGATTGGAAAATTTTTCCGTTTGATGTCATTTGGAGAATCCCATGGTGTTGCTGTAGGGGGAGTGATTGATGGGTGTCCTGCCGGAGTAGAACTGTCGGAGGAATATATCCAAGGGGAACTAAATCGGCGTAAGCCTGGACAATCGGATGTATCAACGCCTCGTCAGGAAGGGGATGAAGTGGAAATTCTTTCTGGTATTTTTGAAGGTAAATCCACGGGTATGCCGATCGGGTTTATGGTACGTAACCGGAATCAAAATAGTAAGGACTATGCTCATCTGAAAGATTTGTACCGGCCTTCCCATGCTGATTATACCTGGGAAAAGAAGTATGGGATCCGGGATTACCGGGGAGGTGGACGTTCGTCAGCCCGGGAACACATTGCCCGGGTAGTGGCTGGGGCTGTTGCCAAGCAGGTACTGGCTGTATATGGTATTTCTATACAGGCTTATACTTCACAGGTCGGACCAGTCGTTATGCCATGGTCTTATCAGGAGGTTGAATTAGAAAGAGCAGAGGAAAATATTGTGCGGTGTCCGGATATGGAGACTGCGGAAAAAATGATTGCTCTGATTCGGGAAGTCCGGGACCAGGGCGATAGTATCGGTGGAATAGTGAGTTGTGTGATCCAAGGAATGCCGGCAGGATTGGGCGAACCGGTATTTGATCGTTTTCAAGCCCGTTTGGCTCAGGCGATGATGAGTATCAATGCAGCAAAAGGGTTTGAATATGGGAGCGGATTTGCAGCTGCTGCGATGCGGGGAAGCGAACATAACGATCCTTTTGTAATGAAAGAAGGACAGGTGCGGACTGAGACCAATCGTTCCGGAGGAATCCAGGGAGGAGTGACAAATGGTGAAGATGTTTATTTCCGGGTGGCTTTCAAGCCTGTGGCAACGATCATGAAACGACAGGATACAGTTAGCCGGGAAGGGGAGGAAATAGAACTGGAAGCCCATGGACGACATGACCCTTGTGTCATTCCACGTGCTGTGCCTGTTGTAGAAGCTATCGTCGTATTGGATATGTTGTTGGAAGCACAGAGTGAAGGTATTGAAAGATAATAAAATTTATCCGGATAATTTGATTTTTGAAAAAAGTTTTTAATCTTTGCCAAACCAAACAAGATTAAAAGATGAATCTATTACTGACAAATAAAGCATGGTGGTGGCGCCTGACGGGAAATAACCGGTGGGACGCACGCTTTATGTTGTCTGGTCAGTAAGAGTATTATTCTATATTACGCAGTATATAAAGGCTATCGGAACACCGGTAGCCTTTTTTTGTTTTTATCGGTAATAAAAATCCAATAGTATATGAAAAATTTTAATGTAAACAATGACGGGTATTACGGACGTTTTGGCGGAGCTTATGTCCCTGAAATTCTTTATGCTAATGTTGAAAATCTTCGGACAGCATATTTACGGGAAATGGAAGATCCGCTTTTTCAACAGGAATTCCGTTCATTACTCCGGGATTATGTTGGCCGGCCTAGTCCTTTGTATTTTGCAGCCCGTCTGAGTGAACGGTATGGGGCGAATATCTATTTGAAACGGGAAGATTTAAATCATACGGGGGCGCATAAAATAAATAATACCATTGGTCAGATTTTGTTGGCACGCCGGATGGGGAAAAACCGGATTATAGCAGAGACTGGTGCCGGACAACATGGGGTTGCCACTGCTACTGTATGTGCATTGATGAATATGAAGTGCATTGTTTACATGGGTGCGACTGATGTTGCCCGGCAACAGCCTAATGTTGAGAAAATGAAAATGCTGGGAGCGGAAGTGATAGCTGTGGAGAGCGGGAATATGACTTTGAAAGACGCTACCAATGAAGCGATTCGGGACTGGTGTTGCCATCCCCGTGATACTTATTATATTATTGGTTCTACAGTAGGGCCACATCCTTATCCTGATATGGTGGCTCGTTTTCAGTCGGTGATTAGCGAAGAAATACGGAAGCAATTGGCAGAAAAAGAAGGACGGGAAGAGCCCGATTATGTAATTGCCTGTGTCGGGGGAGGCAGTAATGCTGCAGGAGCATTTTATCATTTTTTACATTCACCGGAAGTTAAATTGGTTGTTGCTGAAGCTGCCGGTAGAGG
>URJC01000416.1 GCA_900548135.1 uncultured Odoribacter sp.
GAGCCTCCAGGGATAATCAGGATATCATCTTCCAATCGGATACCTCCAAAGTCTTTGAAAGTCTCAATTTTCTCATAATTCAGAAAATCTTTATGCATACCTTGTCCTTTCCATTGGTCAATCAAAGCAGGAATAAAATAACACCCCGGTTCATCAGTTATAACAAATCCTTCCTGCAACCGCCGTCCCATACGCAAAGAAGAAGTTCCAAACTGGTCTATAGGTCTGGTCTCATCATCATATCCCACATAAATTTGCCCCAGATCTTCCATATCATGAACATCCAATCCCATCATATGCCCTAACCCATGAGGCATAAACAAAGCATGGGCGCCAACAGCTACAGCCTCATTCACATCCCCTTTCATCAATCCCAGGTCTTTCAATCCCTGAGCCAGTACCTTACAAACTTCAAGATGCACAAATTGATAGGTAACTCCGGGTTTTGCAATTTCAATTGCCTTATTATTACAAGCCAATACAATATTATAAATATCCTTCTGCCGGTCTGTGAATTTTCCTCCAACCGGTATTGTACGCGTAAAATCGGAACAATAGTTAGAAACTCCCTCAGCTCCTGCATCGGTCAGCATCAAACGGCCTTTTTGTAAGATCTGGCTATGATCGTGATTATGTAAGGTCTCTCCATGCTGTGATAAAATGACCGGAAAAGACACCATACTCCCATAAGAAGCGGCTATTCCTTCCAAAATACCTGCAATATACTGTTCTTTTACTCCAGGCTTACAATTACGCATTGCAGCCGTATGCATCTCATACCCAATATTACATGCCCTGGTTATTTCCTCTATTTCACAAGCTTCTTTAACCGAACGCAAACTGACCACCGCTTTAATCAAAGACAGGGAAGCATATTCTTTTACCAGAGAATGATGTATTCCTAATAAATCTTCGATTAACAACTTATTGCGAAAACGGTAAGGAGGCAAAAAATGTACCTTACGTCCTGCAGCAACCGCCTTTCTCAATAATTCGCCTAAAGCTGCAAACGGGGCTGTTTTTCCAATTCCGACACTGGCAGCCAAATCCTTCACACTGGGCTGCGGCCCCATCCAGATGATGTCATCCATATCTACATCATTTCCAAAAATGTATTCCTCCCCGGAATCCACATCAATTACTCCTGCAAAATCAGGCAAATTCAACCCAAAGAAATATAAAAACGAACTATCCTGGCGGAACTTATACGTATTGTCTTTATAATTGGCCGGTGCTTCTCCATTACCAAGAATCAAGACCAGTCCATTTTCCATTTTTTCTTTCAGGCGAGCGCGCCTGTTCTTGTAAACACTTGTTTCAAACATATTTTTTCAGTTTTTAGTATGTACAGTTTAAAAAGTGTCACAAGATAATGAAAAAGGAACAAAATACAGAAAAATAAAAAAAGATTAATGCAGTTTTTATTTCCGGACTGAATCCTAACAAATGGTAAACAGAAGTTTACAGCAGTGTCCCTAAGGTCGGCTTACGGACGACGGAGACAACCTGTTTACATCAAACCCGGTGAAAAGAACGGTCACGAAACAAATAAGCGGCAAATGGAATAACCACCCCCGCAATAGCAACAATCCAGGCACCGTAACCGATAGCAACCTGGCTTCCCGATATACCATCCATATCACCTCCCAAGCTAAACATGCCTTCTTTTGCAAACCATACATCTATCATCCTCCACAAAACAACGAAAGAAGCTAGCAAGCTACAACAAGTTACACTCCAGGAAATCCCCATGGACATATCTTCCTGCAAATTTTTCCGCATGGCCAATATGGTAACAATAATAAACAGGATAAAAGTAAACCAACCGGAAGAAGATATCCCAGACAAAGTCCCAACCTGTTCAATGCGATACCAAGGCAAAAAAGTAGCCACAATACCAATTATGGCAACAATAATTACAGCAAATCTTTGTTTATTCATAACTCTATGATTTAGTGTTCTAAAAGTCCGATTGATATACGTTAATTTTAACTGAAAAGTTTTTAATCCACCTGTGCAATCCTTTTATAACATGCGATAATTACCTGTTTTATCAGCCTGCAAACAACAGCTTATTTATAACAATTCTAAACATGAAAATCTGTAAATTATCTTGCCTTTTTACTTGATAATCGTAAGAACAATCTGTAATTTTGGAACGGTTTTTGTAATAAAACGTTTTCGTAAACCATGATTTTGTGGTGACAAAGTATGCTAAAGAACATAAATATTTGAATATCAGTTATTTTAAATAAATTAATTTATAAAACAATTTATAATCATGAAACCAACTCATATTGAACACATCGGCATTGCTGTAAAAAGTCTGGATGAAGCCATCCCTTTTTATGAAAATGTACTGGGCCTGAAATGCTACGCTATTGAA
>URJC01000417.1 GCA_900548135.1 uncultured Odoribacter sp.
GAAATTCTGCACCCAAATATACACCCAAAAATTGAAATAGCAAGCGATATCCAATAATATTTAGATTTAATTATGATTGTAATAAGCTGGTTATTAATAGACATTTGCGATTATGTGATATTTTGAGATAGCACAGGTTCGAGAGCCTCCCTCTCCGCCTAAAATTGAAGATAGTGGAAAAAGGTTAGAGAGGTTCTAGCCTTTTTTTGTTTATAGATTCGATTCAACAGTTTTGGAGCAAGTGGAAAATGGGATTTAACTGTATCCGGTTTATAATTTCTTGCAGAAAAACGTTTTTGGGCGAGTGTTAAAAAATCCATATGCAATATACTTTAAAAAAGGTAAAGTTATACCATTTCTAATTCCTGTATCCGATATTATTTTTCGTTTTATCGGTGTGTTTGTGCTTTAAGGAAAATGTATTTACAAAAGATGAAGAGAGAAAATTTGTATCAGCTCTTGGGGATTAGTTTTGATGCATTTGATGATTTCCTGTTGAAAGAACACGATTTATATTGCGATATGCAACCATCAACCGGGATGTATATTGCGGAATAGAACTGATAAATTACTGCTTAAACCAATAATTGAAATTATTATCCGGGAATATGTAAACCGGAACCTTATAGTAAAGAGATTATTATACAATTATTTAATATCTTGATTTTGGTCATTGTATGGAATATTGTAGTGCTTTTGCCGGAACAGGTGTACAAATGTTCTGAAGAAAAATCATTACAAATTTTACAATATATTCAGTCCAATATTTACAGTCTGATAAAATCAAAATGAAAGCAATCAGTCAGCATTTCGGTATTTCACCTGCTTATTGGGGATGGTATTTTAAAAAACAGATCAAAGAAACAATACAGCAATATATCCTGAATTAATGAAATTGTTATTGAATTCGGATTTACCGATGAAATTCATCTAAATAAATTGTTTAGGGAATACAGAGGCGGAGTTCGACTCATTTCAGAAGAAATAGGTGTATTCAAAGTAGACCATACCGGAGTTAACAGGGGGACGAATAGGGATTTCTTCCCATATAAAATGAAAGTGTCTGAAAAGTATACCTTTTTGTGTTATGCCGTCCGTTTACTTTTTAGTCATTTACTATTTGCGGTATTAAAATACACGTTAATCGCGTATCTTTGAAAAAGGAGTTGCAGTAAACTAATTTTTAGACTAATCTTTAATGACTATAGGCTGAATCAGACTACAGCTTTAATTTTCGGGAGAGTTATCTTGTGTGTATAAACAAACATTCCGTGCGAAGGAAAGAATTATTTTTCTTTTCGAAAGTCTCTCACGAAAACATGAGATTTTTGAAAAGAAAAAAAAGACGTGCTGGGGAGAAAAACGCGATAAAAAATACATTTTATCACGATTTCCTTCGGGGGAAATTTGGAGGAGACTTAGAATTCGGTCTTTATTCCATTTATCCCGTGTTTTTTTCATTGCAGGTGCGGTAATGGGTGTCCGCAGTCTCTCCCTGCCTGGAATGCGTACAGGAGACGACTTATAAAAATACCGGGACGCTATTTAAAGCACCCCGGTGTTGTAAAGTTTTAAAAGTTGTATGTTAGCTTACGCATATCAGGGACGGGTGTTGACGGTGATACTTGCCGGTTCCAGATCTTCGGAAGACACTGTAAGCCGGATCGGTCCTTTCTTTCCCGGCACAGCCTTGATGATGACCAGCATTAAACCGTTGAATGCCGGACGTGTTGTTTCGGCAAAAGCAATGTGGCAGGTTGGGTCACCGTTGTCAGTGGCCACGATCGTTCCTTGCCCCGTAAGACTACACCGGATGACAGGATGGGCGGTGGGTACCGTCCGTCCTTGTTTATCGAGAACCCTAACCGTCACGAATATCAGTTCCTGACCGTCACGGCTGATAGACGGTTTGTCGGCCGACAAAGCCAGGCGTTCCGCTTCCTGTGTGGTCTCTATGGTCTTCTCGGCCCACTTTTTCCCGTTCTTATAGGCCACGGCTTTCAGTGTGCCCGGTTCGTACACCACATTTTCCCATCTGAGCCTGTATTCATAAGGTCCTTTTTTCTTCCTTCCTAAGGATTGCCCGTTCAGGAAAAGTTCGGCTTCCTCGCCTGAGGTGTAGACAAATACGGGGGTCTTTTGTCCCTTCCGTTCCTTCCAGTTCCAATGGGGGAGAATATGCACCATAGGCAGTTCGGGCCTCCAGCGGCTTTGGTATAAATAGTATCTGTCTTTGGGAAAACCCGCCAGATCGACAATGCCGAAATAGCTACTGCGCGATGTGGGACGTTTCTTCTCTATCTCCTCCAGTTTCTTCTGTTCTTCTTCCAGAAGTTTCTTGTCCCGGCTTCCGGCATGGTTAAGCAGGACGGAAGCGT
>URJC01000418.1 GCA_900548135.1 uncultured Odoribacter sp.
TTCAGCGCTTGCAAATCAATGCTTTTAATGGAATCAATCAGTTCTTCATAGATACCGGTGATGAATGCAATGGTTCCTCCGGATACTCCAGGTACAACATCGGCAGCGCCCATAGCACAACCTCTTAATATCAGCAGCAGGTAGTTGCGTTTTTTTTCCATAAAGTTGCGTTAAATAAGTATTTAGGAAAAAAATAAATCCCGGAAGGGATTTATTTTTTCAAAACATTACGATGCTCAAACCGGAACAGATCGAATACTGTTTTTACCGGAGTGAAGGTGGTTAAAGGCACTTCAACAAATACAGTGATCCAGTTGGCCATGGCACCGTTCCATAAGCCTGGTAATTCCTGTACTTTTATGCCTTTACCTTTATAGGATTTATTTGTGATAAAACCTTGTTCGCGGTCAATAAATTTTTCCAGATCAAATTTTTTACCCTTGTAATTTTTTATTCCGCAAACCAGGTCTACTGGGTTAAAGTGAGTGGAATGGTCAAATATTTTTTTCTGGTCTTTATCTTTCTGATTGATCTGAGCCGATTCAACAATCATTAGGCGTGAACTACCGTCTTTTGCTTTTACCCAAAACGGGCCGCCTCCGGGTTCACCTTCGTTTTTCACCATTCCGCATACCCGAATAGGGCGGTCCAGCAGATTACGCAGGTGTTTGATCCGTTCTTTTTGATCTTTGTAGGTTTTGTTTTCAGTTTCCTTATAACCAATGCTTTTCATGAAGTTCTCGATTTCCTCCAATTGTTCTTCGGTAGGTTTTTTATCGAGCATTTCCAAATAACCGAATACTTTATGTTGCACATCTATCAGTGTTCCGGCTAATAATTTTTTGTATTTGGTCGTATCTCCTTTGGAACGGTCCGGAATGACATTATCAATATTCTTGATAAAAATAATGTCAGCTTTCAATTCATTCAGATTGTATATCAATGCTCCATGACCACCCGGACGGAATACAATTTGTCCTGCTTCATCCCGGAGAATTTCACCATCTTCCAGTATGCTTACTGTGTCAGTGGAAGGTTTTTGGATAGAAAAAGAAACTTCGTACTTTACATTGAACATTTTTTCAAATACTTTTGTCACTTTTTTCAAACGTTCTTTGAACAAGTTTGTATATTCCTCAGAAACAGTGAAATGTAAGCTGGCTGTTTTACCATTATGGCAATACAAAGCTCCTTCAACAATATGTTCGTCAAAAGCAGTCCGAACAAAATCCCGGTAGATATGAAAATCTATCAGACCTTTGGGGGTGTTGCCATAGTTCAGACCTTTATCTGTAAGGATATATTTCAGTATTTCGATATACTCCCGCTTGTCACTCATCTTTTCAATGTCCTTGCCGTCATTCCACATGGCAGTAGCCAGACGGTTGTAAAAAGGAAGCTGGTCCAATTTGTTGAAGAAATCGTACATCGTACCGGGTTCTTTCTGTTGTACGAATTCCAGAAATTCTTCTTCTGTCCCTTTATAGGTGTCCATAAAAGAAAACAGGTCTTTGAACATCCGGGTTGCAGAACCTGAAGCAGGTACCATTTTTTGCAGGATACAATTTTGACGGGCATTTTCGTAATTTTCCAGCAGATGTTCTTCTTCTTCCGGAGTGATGCGGATAATCCCATTGTCTACTGTTGCCGGTTCGGACAGATTGACGTAGTTAAAACCTTTGTTGAAATTGGCCAATTGACGGTCTACTTCTTCGGCAGAAATGCCTCTATGTTTGAAATTTTTAAGATCTTCTTTTGTGTAGTTCATTCTATTTGCATTTATGTTTTGAAAGCTGCGTCTATGGCATTGTGAATTGCTGGCTGTTAGCTTTGGGTTACGCTGTTCAGTGTTAATCTTTAATTATCTTCTTCTTCATCATAGACTTCTTCTTGGTTGTCCAGTTCTGTTTCATAGAAATCTTCCGCTTCCTCCATCAAGGTGTCAATATCGTCCTGAATCAACGGTTCTTCGTCGATCCAGTAAATTTTCTGGTTACTGTAAAAACCGTCCAGGTCGCATTGTATGATACAACGTGGTTTCTCTGTATGTACGACGTAGACTAAATCAATTGCTTCTTGTGAATTATCAGCAATAAGAAATTTGGGTAACATGACATATTTAAGTTTAAAATTTGAAATACAAATTTATATAAAAATCCCGGATTTCTCCAAGCTAAAGTAAAAAACTAAAAGTATCATAAGTTGTAAATTTCTGTCTCCCGGACGGAAAAATCCCAATGCTCGCTGGTATAGTTGGTTTTTTTATATAAAGTTTTGTATATTTGCATAATATTATGTAATTCTGATCGTAGAACAACCCCTGGAATCCTGTTATTATTACGGAACTTTTGTAACTTTGTTT
>URJC01000419.1 GCA_900548135.1 uncultured Odoribacter sp.
CACATCAGTCCAATTCACTCCATAATCTACCGGTTCGAAAATCTCCTCCCGATAGGTAAAACGGGAATGGCGAAGACTGATTTTCTGCAATCCGATCAACCATCCCGGTCCATTCCCCTGGCGGATTTCCGAACTGCCATCCCCTCCTCCTTTATCCAATGAAGCCAACAACAGCTCGATATTGGTGTCGTTCGTACTATCCTGTACCCATAAATTAAAAGTAGCATGGTCCAAAACAACCTCACGAATATTAAAAGTCCGGTCGATCAAATCAAAAGAATCAGCTTTTACCCGTAAATCCTGACAATATAAAAGAGTGTCATTTTTGAAATCCCTCAACAAAACATCAGTCAATACCAAAGAACTCATAGGCCGGAAATTCACTCCTCCAATCTGAATTTTCACTCCTGTCGTGGCTTCTATTCGTTGGGTAAAATATTTTACAAGTTTAGTCTGGACATAAGAAGACTGTAACAGGACATACAAAATACCCAGTGCCAACAGTAAACCTGTTGCAAAAAATAATAATATCCGCAGAATTTTTTTTATACCCGCCGTTATTTTCAGTTTGCCTGCAAAAATATTAATATTGCATCAGATTTGAAAGTATTTCACTTTTAACTTTTTACCTTTTACTCAAAAGATTATGACCGTAATTCTAGGAATCGAATCATCCTGTGATGACACCTCTGCAGCAATCCTGAAAGATGGTGTTGTTCTGACCAATATCATAGCCAGTCAAAAAGTACACGAAGCCTATGGCGGTGTTGTTCCCGAACTGGCATCCCGGGCTCATCAACAAAATATCATTCCAGTGGTATCCGAAGCGATCAAACGTTCCGGAATAGAAATCAAAGACATTGACGCCGTTGCCTTCACCCGTGGTCCGGGATTATTAGGTTCACTCCTGGTTGGCACTTCTTTTGCGAAAGGTTTCGCTATTGCCAATCAGTTACCTATGATTGAAGTGAACCATTTACAGGCCCATATCCTGGCAAATTTCATCAAAGAACCCGGAGTTACAAGCCGGCATCCCTCCTTTCCTTTTCTGACTTTACTGGTTTCGGGGGGGAACTCGCAACTTATTATCGTTCGTGATTACCTGGACATGGAAATGATTGGCCAAACAATTGACGATGCTGCCGGAGAAGCATTTGATAAATGTGCCAAAGTAATGGGACTTTCCTACCCCGGAGGCCCCATCATCGACCGCCTCGCAAAAGAGGGAAATCCGGAACGTTTCACTTTCAATAAACCCCAGATACCGGGACTGGATTATAGCTTCAGTGGATTAAAAACTTCTTTTCTATATTTCCTACGTGATGAACTGAAAAAGAATCCTGATTTCATACAAGAAAACCTAAACGACTTATGTGCTTCGTTACAAAAAACGGTGATCGATATCCTGATGGCCAAATTGAAAAAGGCTGCTAAACAAACAGGCATCAAACAAATTGCAATCGGAGGTGGTGTTTCTGCAAACTCTGCCCTTCAAAAAGCCGTACATGATGAAGCAGCACGGTCCGGATGGGAAATATTTATTCCCCGTTTGGGTTTTTCGCTTGATAATGCAGGAATGGTTGCAGTCACAGGATATTACAAATACCTGGCCGGACAGTTTATCGGATTAGACGCAGCTCCATATGCCCGTACCACCCTGGAAGGATAAACAATTTTGGAAATTCCAAAATTAAAATAAAGATGAATAAACAATAATGAAACGGTTATGAAAATTCTAGTCACTTACAACATCCCACGTGAGCCTTTCCAAAATTTACCCCAAGATTGGGAAATTACGTTCCCCCAGGGCGAAGCCATGAGTAAAGACGAAATTATCCGTCTGCTCCCGGAATACGACATCATGCTGGCCATTTTCCATGCAGCCATCGACCGGGAAATGATTGACGCAGGAAAAAAACTGAAGTTGATTAGTAATTATGGAGTGGGTTATAACAATATCGATATTAAATATGCCCGGGAAAAAGGAATTGCAGTTACCAATACTCCCAAAGCTGTTAACAACCCGACAGCTGAATTAACTATGGCTTTACTGTTAAGCGCGGCACGCCGTGTTGCTGAATGTAATTTACGTGTCCGCACTGAACAAGAAAAGATGTGGGGCACCATGCGCAATCTTGGATTTGGCCTGGAAGGAAAGACTCTCGGTATCATCGGCATGGGAAATATCGGAAAAAATGTAGCCCGGAAAGCCGAAGCTTTTGGGATGCATATCATCTATTATAATAACCGGACAGAAGTGCCAGGTTACCGCCGGGTTGAATTGGATACACTTTTAGCGGAATCGGATTTTATAACCCTGCACACCCCATTGAC
>URJC01000420.1 GCA_900548135.1 uncultured Odoribacter sp.
TTTCAAAGGGATAAGGAATACCAGTATACTCTTCCATCCAATGTAAGGCAGCAAAAACCTGGTCAAAAATAACATCTGTCTGAGCCAGTTTAACCGGATCTGTCTCCCGGTGATACAGAGTAAGTTTACGCCCGGCACGGACTTGTTCCTCTCTTTCCCAACGCCCGGCAACAAAAGAAAACAGATAAGTACTCAACGGCCGGGTAGGCTTAAAAACAACCTGCCTGCGTCCGTTTGCCTTCCCCTCACTCATCACAGGTCCGTTAGCAACCGCTTGCCAGGCCTCAGGAATATCTAATTCAAGAGCGTAAATTGCTTTCAGGTCAGGCTGGTCAAAGCAGGGAAATAAGGTCCGCGCACGGTCCGGCACCAAAAGCGTATACAAATAATCCTCATTCCGGTTTAATGACTGGTCACTTGCTATAAAATCTATACTAATCCGGTTTACACCAGTCCGGATCAATTGCGGAGCCAAAAGGATATGCTCGTTAACGACCTGGCATCTTGCCTCTTGTCCATTTATTTCCACCTTTTTCACACTCCCCTCGCCTTCCCAAAAATCAAGCACAACAGGTTTTGCTTGCTCCAAAGTAAAATGAACATTCACCTTACCTCTCACGGGTTCTTTTTTATCCGCAGGAAGGTGAAAATACAAGTCATATTGCAAATTTTTTATGATTGCTTTCCGTTCTGCAGCCAATTCCAGGCTCACTCCAGGCTCTGGTATGGTAGTTTGGTCCCGGTGGCAAGCACCCAGAACCAAATACAATAAAAATATTCCGATATAAGTAAGACTCTCTTTCATTAGCAAAAATGATCGGTTATTTTCCACTATTCCGAACAGCCTCCAGCTCAGCCGTCAAAGCTTCCACTTTTTCCGGATATTGTTTAGCCAGATTATGTTTCTGTGCAATATCATTTTTTAAATCATATAGCTCCGGTTCTGTCATTTTTCCCTTCCAGCTTTTATAAGGAGGCACACATCCCTAACACCAGAGATTCACGGCCTTTCCTGGCTCTTCCCATCAACACCTTCTGTACATCCTCTCCTTCATAAAGTTGCTTTATAACAGTTTAAATCTCCATATCCCAGGTCATCTGCCATAATAACGATCACATTGGGAGCCCTTTTACCAGTTTTCTCTTCTTCGTGAGCACACATCACCTCCATCATTGCCGGAAACAACACTCTCATTTGTTTTAAGTACGGCTGTATCATAATCAAAAATTTAGTTCACTTGTTTTATGGACAATCCTATCCGTTTCCGGGACAAATCCACTAAAACCACTTTCACCATCACATGTTCATGTAACGATAGTACTTCCGTAGGGCTGGAAATATAATGGCCGGCTATTTCAGAGATATGTACTAATCCGTCCTGATGTACCCCCACATCCACAAAAGCACCGAAATTCGTCAAGTTTGTCACAATCCCGGGCAATATCATCCCTTCCTGCAAGTCGTTGATCGTCGTAATCCCTTCAGCAAAATGAAATACTTTTGCAACCGTACGGGGGTCCCGTCCGGGCTTCTTCAATTCCTGTACAATATCCTCTAAGGTCAGCAATCCTGTCTTTTCATCAACATATTTGCTTAAATCAATCCGATCACACACCGCCTCATTCCCAATCAGGTCTTTCACACTCATATCCTGATCCCTGGCTATTTTTTCCACAATATAATAAGACTCCGGATGAACAGAAGAATTATCCAGCGGATTCTCAGCCCCCTCTATCCGCAGGAATCCTGCACATTGTTCAAAGGCCTTTGCTCCCATTCGCTTTACTTTCTTCAACTCATTCCGGCTTTTGACCGCCCCGTTTTCCCGGATATATTCCTCTATATTTTCTGCCAAAACAGGTCCCAATCCTGAAATATGCATCAACAGGTATTTTCCGGCCGTATTCACATTTACCCCCACTTTGTTAACACAAGATTCCACTACCCGGTCTAACGCTTCCTTCAGCTGCCCCTGATCAACATCATGCTGATATTGTCCCACTCCTATCGACTTCGGATCTATCTTCACCAACTCTGCCAACGGGTCCATCAGCCGGCGGCCAATAGAAACAGCCCCCCGGACCGTAATGTCATACTCCGGAAATTCCTCTCTTGCAATCTTAGAAGCCGAATATACAGAAGCTCCGTTCTCGCTCACGACAAACACCTGCAACTTACGTTCAAAACGCAGGTTCTGGATAAAACGTTCTGTTTCCCGGCCGGCAGTGCCATTCCCGATTGCAATAGCCTGGATGTCATACATTTCCACTAAATTGACAATCTTATTTCCTGCCTGTCTGGATTCATGCCGAGGAGGATGCGGATAGATATT
>URJC01000421.1 GCA_900548135.1 uncultured Odoribacter sp.
TATATTGGCTCATTGGTAGCTGATTTTCACCGGAATTTGTTGAAAGGAGGGATTTTTATTTATCCGGAAACAAACAGCCATCCGACTGGTAAATTGAGGTTGCTATATGAATGTAATCCAATTGCTTTTATTGCCGAGCAGGCAGGAGGAGCTGCAACTAACGGCGAAAAAAGAATTCTTGAGCTAACTCCGGAAAGTATTCATCAACGGATGCCTTTTTATACAGGTTCTAAAAATATGATGAATAAAGTGGAAGAATTCCTGAGATTTTTCAATAATATCTAAAGTGTGTTTTGGGGAATATGATGTGATTCCTTTGATTATTAGAATATTTGAACATAATGAATATGATAAACAAACAATTATTGAATCCTTCCAGCATCGTGGTGGTTGGAGGATCGGACGATATTCAGAAACCGGGTGGTAAGGTATTGAAGAATTTGATCGATGGACATTTTAAAGGGAGTTTATATGTGGTGAATCCGAAAATGGATGAAGTGCAAGGTATCAAATCCTACCGGGACGTGAAAGATCTGCCGGAAGTGGATTGCGCTATCCTGGCCATCGCTGCCAAATTCTGTCCGTCGACGGTAGAGATGCTGGCGAAACAAAAAAATACCCGGGCATTTATCATTCTGTCTGCCGGATTTAGTGAAGAGAATGCAGAAGGGAAAGCATTGGAAAAACAAATTGTAGAAACGATCGATTCTGTCGGGGGAGCTTTGATCGGCCCGAATTGTATCGGCGTATTGACAACGAACTACAATGGTGTATTCACGACTCCTATACCGAAATTGGATCCGAAAGGAGTAGATTTCGTATCGGGCTCGGGAGCAACGGCACTTTTTATTATGGATGCCGGTATGCAGAAAGGAGTAAAATTTTCGAGTGTATTTTCAGTCGGTAATTCTGCCCAGTTAGGCGTGGAAGAGGTCCTGGAATATTGGGACGAATCTTTCGATCCCGAGACAAGTTCACGGATTAAATTGATGTATGTAGAGAGTATCGATAAACCGGAAAAATTATTGAAGCATGCTTCCTCACTGATCCGGAAAGGTTGTCGTATCGCTGCGATCAAATCAGGCGGTTCCGCTGCCGGAAGCCGTGCCGCTTCGTCGCATACCGGAGCTTTGGCCAGCTCGGATGTAGCCGTGGAAGCTTTGTTCCGGAAAGCCGGTATCGTACGGTGTAACGGGCGGGATGAACTGGCCACGGTGGCAGCTATTTTTAACTATCCCGAATTGAAGGGAAAGAATATGGCTATCGTAACCCATGCCGGAGGACCGGCCGTAATGCTGACAGATGCCTTGTCGGACGGGGGAATGGAAATTCCTCATTTGGAAGGACCGAAGGCTGAAGCACTGCTGGGACAGTTGTTTAACGGATCTTCTGTAGGTAATCCCATTGACTTTTTAGCGACGGGAACAGCTGAACAATTGGGAATTATCCTGGATGCCTGTAATCGCGATTTCGATAATATCGACGGTATTGCAGTGATCTTCGGTAGTCCCGGGCTTTTCCCCGTTTTCGATGTATATGAAGTATTGCGTGAAAAAATAGCTACTTCCCCGAAACCGATTTATCCCATATTCCCCTCTTCGATGGTGGTGAAAGAGGAAATCGACGAGTTTGTACGGAAAGGTGGCGTTTACTTCCCTTATGAAGTGAATTTTGGTAATGCTTTGTGTAAAATATACCGTACCCCTGCTCCGCAACCTGCCGAGCCCAAATTGCCGGAAGTAGACCGGAAACGGATCCGGGCAGTCGTCGATCAGGCTGAAAACGGCTATCTGTCACCTGAACAGATCCATGAATTGCTGGATGCTGCCGGTATTGCCCGGGCGAAAGAAGGTGTGGCCGATAAAGAGGAAGAAATTGTCGGTCTGGCCCGTCAGATCGGTTTCCCGTTAGTGATGAAAGTAGTAGGACCTGTCCATAAGTCCGATGTCGGTGGGGTAACCCTCAACGTAAGGGACGAAGCGACGGTACGCAGCGAATTCCGTCGGATGATGCAGATCAAAGATACGCATGCCGTCATGCTGGCTCAGCAGTTGTCCGGGACCGAAGTGTTTATCGGGGCTAAACGGGAAGATAAATTCGGACATATGGTGTTGTGCGGATTAGGAGGTATCTTTATCGAGGTATTGAAAGATGTGAAAGCAGGCTTGGCTCCGATTGCCCAACCGGAAGCTTTGGATATGGTCCGTAGCTTGAAATCGTATAAAATCATTCAGGGAGTACGGGGACAAGAACCGGTGAACGAACAAAAATTCGCCGAAGCCGTGTCGAGGGTGTCCATGTTAGTGAAAGTGGCTCCTGAAATTTT
>URJC01000422.1 GCA_900548135.1 uncultured Odoribacter sp.
GGCAGCCAGATATGAAGAGGTGAGAATCGGTGGCTCGGTGATTGATTTTTATGCTCCGAAAGAGAAGGTGGTTCATGAAATCAAAAAGTCTTCGGCTAAAGAGGAGGCACATATCTGGCAGGTGAAATATTATTTGCTTTTGTTTGAACGGGAAGGGATAGCCGATGTGGTGGGGATGTTGGAATACCCTTTACTGAGGGAGACGATGCGGGTGGAGTTGGAAGAGGGGGACCGGGAAATATTGCGTCAGATGGAGGTGGAGATCCGACAGCTGATCGGGGAGGAGGCATGTCCGCCTGCTTTATCCAAAGGAAAATGCGGAGCCTGTTCATATTATGAATTTTGTTATTCCGGAGAAGGGGAATGAAACAGGGAATAAATGTTTTTTAATGGACTTAGAATTGTTTTATGAAAAGGACGTACTATTTATTTAATCCCGGGCGGTTGAGCCGGAAGGATAATACGCTGAAATTTACTCCGGTAGACGAAGAGGGACAGAAAGGGCAACCCCGTTACATTCCTATTGAAACCGTAGATAATCTCTTTGTATTCGGTAGTTTAGATACCAATAGTATGATGTACAATTTTCTGGGTAAGCATCAGGTGGCGGTTCATTTTTTCGATTATTATGAACATTATACCGGTTCGTTTATGCCTAAAGATTACCTGTTATCCGGCAAGATGCAGATTGCCCAGATGAAGCATCATATCCGGCAGGAAAAACGGATGGCAATTGCCCGAAGTTTTATCGATGGGGCAGCGTTTAACATGTTGAAGAATCTGAGATATTATACGAATCGGGGAAAAGATACCAGGCAACAGATTGAACGGATAGAAGCCTATATTCCATTGATTGCTACTGTAACCGATATTCCGATGTTGATGGGAATCGAGGGGAATATCCGTCAAACCTATTATGAGGCATTTGATACGATTATCGATGGTTTTTCCATGGGAAACCGGACAAAGATGCCACCTTCCAATGAGGTGAATGCGATGATTTCTTTTGCTAACAGTATGTGTTATTCGTTATGTCTGGATGCTATTTATCATACCCAATTGAATCCGACGATCAGCTTTCTGCATGAGCCGGGTGAAAGGCGTTATTCTCTGGCTTTGGATATGGCAGAAATCTTTAAACCCATATTGGCGGACCGATTGATTTTCTCCATGTTTAACCGTAAACAGTTAAGGGTATCGGATTTCGATCAACACTTAAATCGATGTTTGCTAAAGCAGTCTTCTATGAAAAAAGTAGCCCAGGAATGGGAAGAGAGGACGAAGGAGACGATAAAACACCGGAAGTTGGGAAGAAGTGTCAGTTACAGGCATTTAATTAAATTGGAATGTTATAAACTGACCAAGCATTTATTGGGGATGGAAGAATATAAACCTTTGAAAATGTGGTGGTAGTGTATGTCATTTTGGTATATGATGTCGATCAGAAGCGGACGGCTAAAATGTTGAAATTGTGCCGGCGTTACCTTTCATGGATACAAAACAGTGTATTTGAAGGAGAGATTTCAGAAGTACAGTTAAAACAATTAGCATCGGAAGCCCGGAATCTTATGGATGAAAAGGATAGTTTGATTTTCTTTAAAAGCCGGGACGAAAGATGGCTGGAAAAAGAGATTATAGGAGATGAAAAAGCCAGCGTTTCTAATTTTTTATAACGTCGATCTTAAAAAAATGGTCGAGGGTTGAGAGAGTAATTACAATAAAAATGGAATAATAGTTCTTTGACATATTGAAAATGAATAATTTAAAAGTTGTCGTCGAAGGTCAGGGTAAATTTAAGAATTGAAGGTCGACTGCAAATGTTTGTAAAAAATGAGAATAAATGGATGATAAATCATTGATTTTGAAGTATATTTGTTGGCGTTTTTAATGGCTTTTAATTGAACTAGGGTAGAATTGAAACGAGTTTAAGAGTAATGATAAAAAGATGTCATTGGAGCTTTTAATTGAACTAGGGTAGAATTGAAACGATTTAGATGTAAAACAAACCCGACGAGACAAGTCAACTTTTAATTGAACTAGGGTAGAATTGAAACAGGCAAATCAGTAGTAACAACTTTATTCTCCATAATACTTTTAATTGAACTAGGGTAGAATTGAAACCCGGAATACCAATCAAAATTATAAGTATAAGGTTCACTTTTAATTGAACTAGGGTAGAATTGAAACGAAGTAGAATTGCAGAAAAATATGTTTGGTTTTAATCTTTTAATTGAACTAGGGTAGAATTGAAACTATAGTCAGGCAAAAGCGTTTTATGAAATTATTCAGCCTTTTAATTGAACTAGGGTAGAATTGAAACGA
>URJC01000423.1 GCA_900548135.1 uncultured Odoribacter sp.
ATGGTACGGCGCACAGGCGAAAGTGCTGACGAGCAATGAAGATCAGATGGTTGTAGATTATGGCTGTAATGGTCGTGGTATCGTTAAAAGTTATAAATTGTTTGATGGCATACAACTTTGCTTTCTCGATTTTGAAACAGATGAATCTATGAAAGCCCAGAAGTTCAACCCAGATATTATCCAGGTTACTCACTGCCAGACCGGACGGTACGAATGTGAATTTACCAATCATACTGTGGCATATTTACCGAAGGGCTATTTTAGCATTGCAGCAACAGCGTATTTACCGGCTTCATTTTCTTTTCCCTTGGGGAAGTATTATGGCGTCAGTCTTGTCATAGACCGTCAGGCGCTTTCGGAGGAAACACGCCGGA
This sequence comes from uncultured Odoribacter sp., assembly GCA_900548135.1. Classification (GTDB taxonomy): domain Bacteria; phylum Bacteroidota; class Bacteroidia; order Bacteroidales; family Marinifilaceae; genus Odoribacter. The sequence continues at coordinate 375 of URJC01000423.1, forward strand.
TCATGCAGACAATTCCCATCAACCTTGATAAAATAGGCGCAACGCTTGGACTTGAAACACGATGGTATGTCAGCGATACTCCACCACAATTGCAACACTTGTTTTTAGAATTATATACAGCCGTCGAAGCGGAGACAACCGGCTATTTTAAAATTAAGGCCCTGGAACTGCTGTACCACATGGAACAGCTTACCCAGGTTAACGGGTGCGACTCAAAGTATTTTGATAAGAAGCAGATACAAGCGACAAAAGTGATCCGGGAATATCTCATTTCCCATCTGGATGAAAAAGTTTCTCTGGAGCAGCTGGCGAAAGAGGTACACTTGAACCTATCGGTTTTCCACTTGATATTTTCCCATATATATGGGGACACTCCATACGCATACCTCAAAAAATATAAAATGAATTTAGCGGCCCAGTGGCTTTCGGAAAATAAGATGAAAATCGGTGATATTGCTTTGGAACTGGGATATAGCAATGCAAGTAAATTTGCGAAAGCGTTCCAATCAGTATATGGAATATTGCCAAAGGACTATCGAAAAAACAGCTAGTCAAAGGCAGACATTGTTTAAGACAAAGTAGCATCCATGAACTTGTAGGTATCTTTGGGCTATTTTAAGTCTAAACGCGGAGATATGGAGTAGCAGATACTTTCAAGGATTGGTAGAATGAACGGAGAGGTTAGCATTTACTAACCTCTCCGTTTTTCAATTTAAGGAGGGTTCATGCTATGTCAAATGCAAAGTCGAAACAGGCAAAGCCAAAGACGGGTTTGGCACGATGTATGGAATTGGCTTCTGACAGAAAGGGCCTTGTATTTTTAGCTGCGGTTCTTTCGTCACTGGCGGCCATTGCTTCGTTCATCCCGTACATAGCGATTTATTTCATGATCCGCTCAATTATCGGTGTTTTCCCGAATCTTGACCAGTTGGATATGGGAATGGTCATGAATTATGGCTGGTTGGCGCTTACCGGAATCGTGGCGAATATCCTGTTGTATTTTCTGGCTATTTTCAGCTCTCACATGGCGGCATTTGGAACACTGTACGAGCTGAAAGTTCTCTTTGCAGACCATATTACCAAAATCCCACTTGGGTATCACTTGACAATTGGTAGCGGCCGCCTACGCAAGATCATGGATGAAAATATTGAAAGCGTGGAGGGTTTTATTGCTCACCAGTTTCCTGACTTTGTTGCTTCTATTACCGCCCCTATTGTCATGGTTATCATCCTGCTGGCTGTTGACTGGCGGTTCGGTCTTGCATCTCTGGTCGGTATCATTCTGGCGTTTATTGCGGAGTTCATTGGCTTTGGCAGCGGCGAGATGAAGGAGAATATGGGCAAGTATCAAAAAGCCCTGGAGGAAATGAACAACGCTTCTGTGGAGTATGTCCGGGGAATGTCGGTTGTAAAGGCGTTCAACCAGACGGCATCTTCGTTCAAAAAACTCAAAGAGGCAATCACCGGTTATACGGAATGGGTTCTCAAGTTTTCCCTGGGCTGGCAGAATTGTATGCCTGCCTTTACCACAATCATCAATAATGTTTACCTGATCCTTGTCCCTGTGGGCATCCTGATTGGCACCAGAACAGATGATTTTGCCGGATTTGCGATGACCTTTATCTTTTATCTGCTTTTTATACCAGCAATTTCCGGTGTGCTGAACAAAATCATGTATATTTCAGAGTCGTTCATGCAGATCAACGGGAATGTGGCCAGGATGGACGAGATATTGAACATTCCAGAAATGCCGGAAACGGCTCATCCTAAGAAACCTGTCGGAGACGATGTTGTTTTCCATGATGTCAGCTTTTCCTACACTGGGGATAATTCCGAGAAAGCACTGGAAAATGTATCTTTTTCAGCAAAGCAGGGACAGATCACAGCCATTGTCGGCCCGTCCGGCGGCGGCAAGAGTACGATTGCCAATCTGATTTCCCG
>URJC01000424.1 GCA_900548135.1 uncultured Odoribacter sp.
GGAGAGAAGTATTTCAATAAAAAAGTACATACAAAGCGGCTGATACAGAAGATAGCCATAGCTACGATATTGTATTGTTGGGACAACACTTCCGCGTCTTGTTCGGTCATACCTTGGTTCACAAAAATACGTGTACCATATTGGATAATGAAAGTCCAGCACATGATTTGTACACCAACATAAAAGAATTGTGCAATCACACCTTCCCGGTAACGGGGAATGGAGAATATTCTTTTCAAGGCACGCCCTAAGTGTAAAGAATGGTCCTGGTCGGCATTTTTGGGCATTTTTGTAAAGCGGATGATCAGGAATAATAGAAGTACAATTAATCCTACTGCGACGTAAGGAGCAATCAATACTTGTAAATCAGCAGCTTTCACAACTTCGAACTCTTCCGCTGATAATTGGGCCCGTTCAGCTGTACTTAAAGGACTTAGCTTTGCCTGAATGAAAGCCATTGCGGTAAACATTCCTAATAAAGAACCTATCGGATTGAAAGCTTGTGCCAGATTTAAACGCCGGGTAGCTGTACTTTCATCTCCCATGGTGAGGATATATGGATTGGAGCTGGTTTCCAGAAAGGACAGGCCACAGGTAAGAATAAAATAGGCAATTAAAAACGGATAATAAAGTCCTGTCATACTTGCCGGAATGAAAAGCAGGGCACCGACTGCATAGAGACCCAGGCCTAACAGGATACCTGTTTTGTAAGAATATTTACGGATAAATAATGCGGCAGGGAATGCCATGGCAAAGTAACCGCCATAAAATGCCAACTGTACTAATGCACCATCTGTGACACTCATCCGGAAAATTTTGGAAAAGGCCTTAACCATAGGATTAGTGATATCATTGGCAAATCCCCAGGCAAAGAACAGGGTTGTTACCAAAATGAAGGGAATCAAGAGTTGGCGGGGAACTAGTTTTGATTTAGATGTCATGATTTTTAATTTATGATTTTTGACTTTTGATTTGCGATTGATTGGAAACCTGATCATTTACAGGAATAGAGCAAACTTAGCATCGTAAATTATGCTGTACTTTAATGTTACCTATAGCAGTTGCTTCTACAGCCTTGCACACGACTTTAGCACCGGTTAATTTTTCTGTCAGTTGGTTGAGTAACTGATTTTGTGAGCCTCCTCCAACAATATATATGGTATCGATTTTACGTCCGGAACATTTTTCCAGTAATTGTTTGATCTCAGCATATTTATTTGCCAGGGAAAGGCAAACACAGCGCATGAATTCTCCTTTGGTACGGGGGATGTCCATTCCTTTTTCGCTGCAATAATGGCAAATGGCCTGTCCCATATTTTCAGGTTTGTTAAAACAAGCTGCGTCTACATCAACAACAGATGCCAGGTTACTTTGCTCTGCTTCGGCGATCAATTCTGAATAAGAACATTTTTCGCCGGCAGTCTCCCATTCTTTCATCAGATTTTGTAGCAGCCAAAGACCTGTGATATTTCTTAGAAAACGAATACGGCCGTTTACAGTACCTTCATTGGTGAAATCACATTCCATGGCTTCCCGGGTTAGGATTGGTTTTTCGACCTCAATACCCATTAAGGACCAGGTACCGGAACTAATAAATGCCCAATTGTCGCCTTCTGCCTGAATGGATGCCAGGGCACTGGCCGTGTCGTGTGAACCGACGGCAACAACCTGAACTCCTGCACCTCCTGTTTCTGCTACTACTTCCGGAGCTAACTCACCGATAGTGCTGCCGGAAGAAATTATAGTTTGCATTAAATGTGACGGTATACCCAGACGTTCCAGGACTTCGTATGCCCATCCATGCTGGCCGTGATGAAAAAGTTGGGATGTGGAAGATATGGTATATTCATTGAATGCTTTTCCGGTCAGGAAATAATTGAAAAGATCGGGAGTAAAGAGAAGTTTATCTGCTATTTTCAAAGCCGGATCGTCATTGAGGACCATGCTATACAATTGAAAAGCAGTATTGATCTCCATAAATTGATTACCGGTAAGAGCATATAATTCATCTTTAGGGATAATTTTAAACACCTTCTCCAAAATGCCTGATGTACGGGCATCCCGGTAACAGACAGGATTGGATACCAGATGACCATTCCGGTCTATCAATCCGAAATCCACTCCCCAGGTGTCAACTCCTATGCTAACGATTCCGTCGTATTTAGAAAAAGCTTTTCTCAGTCCGGTTTTTAGTTCTTCGAATAAAGCCGGAAAATCCCAATATAGTGTATCTCCCAAGCGGATTTGCCGGTTAGGGAAACGATGTATTTCATCCAATTGAAGGTCATTTGCTGAAACTGTACCGACGAT
>URJC01000425.1 GCA_900548135.1 uncultured Odoribacter sp.
GATTATATGATTGCTGCTGAGTTAATATCGAATGTCGTGCCTGTTTTGAAGCAGGATGACACTTGCTTGCAGGCTTTGAACTGGATGGAACTGTTTCGTGTTTCTCATTTGCCGATGGTGCAGGGGAAGACTTATTTGGGGCTAGTGGCTGATGAATTAATCTATTCACATGGGGATTTAAACGATAAACTGGGGGTACTGCAGGTACCTGTAGAAGGGACTTTTGTGTATGAGAATAATCATATTTATGATGTCATTGGCTTGGTCTCTTCACATCAACTTTCTGTTGTGGCAGTATTGGACCGGAAGAATAATTTTGTCGGTTCAGTGATGGCAATGGATATTTTACGGACTTTGGATACTTTGTTATGTGCGGAACAACCCGGAGGTATTATCGTACTTGAGATAAATCGGGTAGACTATTCAATGGCAGAGATTGCACAAATAGTTGAATATAATGAAGTCCGTATATTAAGTTGTTATCTTTCCTGCCCTCCAGCATCCCAGCAAGTGAAGCTGACTTTAAAAGTGAATACTTTGAGTATTGATCCTTTGTTGGATACTTTTATCCGTTATGGATACACCATAAAAAACAGTTTTGTGACAGGGCAGGAAGAGCAGGATAGCTTGCGGGAACGCTATGGATTGCTGATGAAATACCTTTCAATGTAATTGAAAATCTGGTTTAGATAGCGTATCTTTGTTCCATAACTTGTTGAAAATTCTCAATATCAATGATCGTTGCTATTTATGGAAAAAATATAGAGGAGGAGTTTTTGCCTGCATTGAAATGCCTGGTGAATAGTCTTCAGGCAAGGCGAGTGTGTGTGGCTTGTGAGGAGGGGTTTGCTCATTTGTTGGAAGATAGATTCAGGTATGTTCCGGGATTTTGCTGTACGTTTGGTAAAAATACCTTTCCTGCTAGTGAGGTGGCTATGCTTTTGAGTATTGGAGGGGATGGGACTTTTCTGGATTCTGTGGTTTATGTCAAGGACCGGGGGGTACCTGTGTTGGGAGTAAATAGCGGACGTCTGGGATTTTTGGCAAACGTTAGAGTTGGAGAGATTGAAAAAGCGGTTGATTGTATTGTTTCCGGGCATTATACGACAGAACAACGGGATATGCTTCATTTGGAAGTCGATGGGGAAGTTATTCCTGCTCCGGATTATGCTTTGAACGAGGTTGGAATACTGAAAGCGGCTACTTCCTCATTGTTGAATATACATGCCTGCATTGGAGGAGTTTATTTGACGACTTATTGGGCTGATGGGTTGGTAGTAGCAACTCCTACTGGTTCTACTGCTTATTCTTTGAGTGGGGGAGGACCTATTGTGAGTCCCGACTGTAAGAATATAATCAGATCGGAAATCTGTCCTCATAATTTGAGTATGCGCCCTTTGGTGGTGACTAATGATGCTGAAATTTCTTTACAGGTGGAGAGTCGTTCCGGAGATTTTGTACTGAGTATGGATTCCAGAATACAAAAAATGAACGACTGTCATCAATTGACGATCCGGACTCATGATTCTAAGATTAGCGTGGTGAATTTGCCGGGCCATAATTATTATGAAACATTGAGAAACAAGTTGATGTGGGGCGAAGATAAGCGAAATAGTAAAAAATAGAATAAAAGTCTGGAATGTTGGATATTAAAATACAAAATAAACAGTTTTCTGACCGGGAACGGCATGGGTTATTCTCTAGTCATTATTGTTTGTTAGCATTTGTTACCCGATTTTTTACATTTCTATGCATACTTTTCCCTCTTTTGTTCTTATCTTTGAACGATTTTTGTCAACCTGGTGGAGAGTTCGGGAGGATGGGAGGTCCGGGATATTACCTGGACGAATATAATGCCGGGTATTTCAGGCATAATCAGGTGTATATTGCTGCTTATACCGTTATAATTTGACTGACCGGTTTGCATTACGTTTTAATGTCGGTTTATCAAAAATAGATATTCAGCAAACGCCACTGTTACCAAATGGAGAGGAGGGTTATCCTACAGACATTCATTGTAGAGTCAGGGATTTCTTAGGAGTAATGGAGTTTAATTTCCGGAGTTTTATGGTGGCTAAAATGAAAGAATCTTCTTGCTGGAGGCTGTATATTTAGCGGGGGTAGGTTTTTTCGGCACTGGAGAAGGAGGGAGTATTTCTATCTCTTTGGGAGAGTGGGTATAAAATTCAATTTGTATCGCTAATTTTCTTGCGGTATTGAATGGACTACCCGTAAATTGTTTACTGATAAGGCAGATAAGTTGAATGATCCTTGGGGAACAGGAAAAACCAATTTCATCTTTAATAGAG
>URJC01000426.1 GCA_900548135.1 uncultured Odoribacter sp.
GTATAATTTTGTCACTAATATTGATGGCCGGGGTGTCTATTCGTTTTGTATGTGCCCCGGGGGAGTTGTCGTTCCGGCAGCTACCTCTCAGGGACAACAGGTGGTGAACGGGATGTCGTCGTCTTCCCGTAATACGCCTTGGGCAAATTCAGCTATTGTGACTGCTATAGGCAAAAATGAGCTGGAAAACATGGGATATCAGGGATTATTTGCCGGTATGGACTTTCAGGATACTCTGGAACGGAAAGCCTGGGAAGAAGGTGGGGGAGGGTTGTATGCCCCCGCACAGGTGCTGACAGATTTTCTGGAAGGAAAACAGAGCCAGGCTTTGCCTTCATCTTCTTATAAGCCTGGGATAAAGAGTTCTTTGATTCATGAATGGTTGCCGACCTTGGTGTATCATCGTTTGGCATCAGGGTTGGGCTATTTTGGTAAAAAGGCTCCTGGTTTTGTTTCTGCACATGCTTTGTTGTTGGGAGTGGAAACCCGGACTTCTTCCCCATTGCGGATTCCCCGGACAGACCAATACAGGCATCCGGAAATTGCAGGGCTCTATCCTTGTGGAGAAGGGGCTGGTTATGCCGGAGGTATCATTTCGGCAGCTATGGATGGGGAGAAATGTGCTGAATATATAGGAGCATGACAGATTATGATTCTCTGTTCTGATGTTTTTCTTAAAAAAGTGCAGAAAAATGGATTTTTTTTTTGAAAAGTATTGACTAAGTCAATAAAATCGCTACATTTGCCTCTAGAGAAAAGGTTTAAGTTCTAACCCTAAAAATTTATATTATGAATAAAGCTCAATTAATCGACGCTATTGCTGAAAAAGCAGGTTTAACAAAAGCAGATTCTAAAAAAGCTCTGGAAGCTTTCGTGGCTACAGTGGGTGAAGCTCTGAAAGGTGGAGATAAAGTTGCTTTAATTGGATTCGGATCTTTTTCTGTGTCTGAAAGAAGCGAAAGAAGTGGCAGAAATCCTCAGACTGGTAAAACGATCACTATTCCGGCTAAGAAAGTTGTTAAATTTAAAGCAGGCGCTGAATTGGCTGATCAATTCTGATCAATGCATTAGAATAAAAGAAGGGGTGTTTTGAAAAAACACCCCTTCTTTTGCTTTGGTAACAGGATTTATAAAATGAAAGAACAAAAGATTGCTCCCTGGACTGTTTTTGCTTCGGAGTATATAGCGCATGAACCTTGGTTTACAGTCCGTAAAGAGAAAGTACAATTGCCGAATGGAAGTATTATCCCCTCGTATTATGTATTGGAATATCCGGCATGGATTAATGTCATTGCTGTGACAAAAGAAGGAAAGATGGTGATGGAGCGACAGTACAGGCATGGGTTGGAAGTGGTAAGCTATGAATTATGCGCGGGTGTCGTTGATCCTACGGATGCAACTCCTCTTGATGCTGCGAAAAGGGAATTGCTGGAAGAAACAGGATACGGGCAAGGAGAATGGCAACAATTGATGTGCCTGAGTGTGAATCCGGGGACACATACTAATCTGACCTATTGTTTTTTGGCGGTAGGAGTTGAAAAGGTGAGGGAACCCCGGCTGGAACCCACGGAAGATATTGCTGTAGAGTGCTTGGCTCCTGATGCTGTTCGTGATTTGCTGGAGCATGACCGGATATTGCAGGCTTTGCATGTCGCCCCTTTGTGGAAATATTTTGCCCTCAGGGGAAGTAAATAAAATTTAACGTTTGATGAAGCTGTCCGGGAGAAATTCCGGATAAATAATGGTTAGAGATGATGAGAACAATCCGGGAACAAGTTGAATATTTACGGAATTTTGTCGTAGATGACAAGAACGCTTTGTTTGACCGTTTGATACAAGAGCGGACGGACTATGTAGCAATCGTCCTGGAAGATTTGTACCAATCCCATAATCAGAGTGCAGTGATGCGTTCAGCCGATTGTTACGGGATTCAGAATGTACATCTGATAGAAAACCGGAATCAGTATGATCCGACTTCTACTGTTTCGCAGGGAGCCCGGGAATGGCTTTCTTTACACCGCCATAAAGAGCTGGAAAATAATACTCAACCGGCAATTGAACAGTTGAAAGCCGAAGGTTACCGGATTATAGCCACGACTCCCCATACGAATGACATACAGATTGATGAACTGGATTTAACCAAAGGCAGGATGGCCTTTTTCTTTGGTACGGAATTGACAGGTTTGTCTGAGCAGGTGATTGCACAGGCAGATGAATTTGTAAAAGTGCCGATGTATGGTTTTACGGAGAGCCTGAATGTCAGCGTATGTGCTGCCATTATCATGTATAGCGTAACGCAGCGGTTGCGG
>URJC01000427.1 GCA_900548135.1 uncultured Odoribacter sp.
ACCTTTGACCGGGTCTTATGCGCGGGATATTCGGGTATGTATTTACGATGGTAAAATGCATCCTGTAGACTCTAACGAGATTTCGTTCCGCCTGGCGGGGCGCCATGCTTTCAGTGAAGCATTTAAGAAAGCAAATCCGAAAATTTTGGAACCGATCTATGATGTCGAAGTTTTAGTACCTGATGAAGACATGGGAGATGTGATGGGGGATTTACAAACCCGTCGGGCTTTGATCATGGGTATGGAGGCAGATAGCGGTTTCCAGAAAATCAAAGCGAAAGTACCATTGAAAGAGATGCAACGTTATTCAACGGCTTTGAGTTCAATTACCGGAGGACGTGCTACTTTCACAATGAATTTTGCAGGCTATGAAAAAGTACCGTCTGAGGTGCAGGAGGAATTGTTGAAAGCTTATCAGGAGACGGAAGAAGATGAATAAGGATTGATTTATATTAAATGCCGCCTTAAGGCGGCATTTTTTTTGAAATATTCAGTAGAATCTGTTTTAAAAGGGGTTACAATTTACTAAACGCTGTAGACTCTTCATCTAATTTTATTAGCTTTGTCGGATTATAATTTGAATCTGATGAATTTGTTTTATACACCTGATATTGTGGGACAATATTATACATTAAGTCCTGAAGAATCAAAGCATTGCATCCGTGTGTTGCGTTTTACAGAAGGAGAACCGGTGTCTTTGGTGGACGGACGGGGCAATTGGTATAATGGAGTGATTGACCGTCCTGATGCCAGGGGATGTGGGGTAAAGGTGCTGGAAAAGATGACAAATTATGGTTGCCGTTCTTTTCGTTTGCATTTGGCTATTGCTCCAACCAAGAATATTGACCGGATCGAATGGATGTTGGAAAAGTGTACTGAAATAGGAATTGATGAAATCACTCTTCTGAATACTGAACATTCTGAGCGGAAAGTGGTAAAGGAAGAACGATTGGAAAAAGTGATTATTGCGGCAATGAAACAGTCGTTGAAGGCTTATTTGCCCAAACTAAATTCCCTCACAGAATTTCGGACATTTATAGCCTCCTGTGGAGAAGTACAGAAATTGATTGCTCATTGCCATGAGGGAGAGAAAAAGAGGTTAGATGAGGTCTATCAGATGGGTAATGATGTGGTGATCCTGATTGGTCCGGAGGGAGATTTTTCAGAAGCTGAAGTGGCATTGGCTGAAAGACACAGATTTATTCCGGTTACTTTGGGAACAAGCCGCCTGCGTACCGAAACAGCTGGCTTGGTGGCTTGCCATAGTGTGAATTTTATGAATAGAATATAGTAAAAGTATGGAACATCTCTGGAAAATAGTGGTGTTGATTGTTTTATTCGTAATGATACCCCGTTGGCTGTGGAGCCAGGAAACTAAAACTAAATTAGCTTTGTTGAAATATAAAGGAGGAGGTGATTGGTATGCTAACCCCACCTCTTTGCCTAATTTAATCCGGTTTTGTAATGAGAACTTACAGACAGATTTAGCCAGGGTACCAGTGACGGTAGAACCTGCAAGCCTGGATATTTTTAATTATCCCTATATATACATGACAGGACATGGAAATGTTGTTTTTACAGAAACAGAAGCACAGAATTTGAGGGAATATTTATTAACTGGTGGTTTTCTTCATGCTGATGATAATTATGGTTTGGCAGATGCTTTCCGACGGGAAATGAAAAAAGTATTTCCTGAAGATGAGTTAACGGAGCTTTCTTGGGAGCATCCGATTTTTCACCAGAAATATAGATTCTCTGAGGGATTACCCAAAATTCACGAACATGATCATAAACGTCCTCAGGCATTCGGGATTGTTAAGGAAGGACGTTTAGTGGTTCTTTTTACCTATGAAACGGATTTAGGGGATGGATGGGAAGATGCCGAAGTGCATAATAATCCCGATAATAAACGCCAGCAAGCATTACAGATGGGAGCAAATATTATTTCTTATGTCTTCCGGAATTAAGTTATATTTTACCAGTTATGCTTTTCAAGATCGTAATATTGTTTATTCAAATTAATAAGTCAATGGACTTTGAAATTGCAATGGAGATTGCCCGGAGTTTCACAATTCATTTGTCAAAGCCATAAATATGGAACTTAATTTTTCTGGTAAATTTCAAAGGGTACGCGGAAATTGATTCCTTCACGCATCAGGTTAAGCAGATGTGGGGGAAGGTGGGTTTTGAATGTTTCCCAGTTACGGTTTTTCATCGTACTCCATCCGGTTTCTGCCAAAGCCAGGGCACGGGGATAAGCCATATAGGTGATCCGGTTGATGTCCTGCATCGCTTCGCCCCA
>URJC01000428.1 GCA_900548135.1 uncultured Odoribacter sp.
GGGGGCATCCAAAATGAAGAAGTGGGAAGAGTAATCCACGAACTGACGGTTTTCATACCGTCCGATTGACCAATACGGAATAACGGTATTTGGATAGTTTTTGATCGTATAACAATTTCTGTCCCCGATACGCGGCTGCGTACTCGACAAGGCACAGGCGATGATTTCCGGCGGGTCTGCAACATCGACTTCCATAACGGCACGCAAAACGGCATTCAGTTTCAGATGATTGACCGTGAGCGTTATCGTACGTTTTCCTCTTGTAGAAAAGGTTACGTAAAAATGTTCTTGTTTAGCATCCGATTCGATGTTGTATCCTTCGCCCGAAATCTCGAACGACAGGACCTCGACATCTCCCACATAACGGGAATCGATATAATAATCATTTTTTACTCCGACGGACGTATGTTCCGGTCCTTTCAGCATCTCGTTGTAATTGTCTAAAATGAGACGGTACGGGTTGTCGAGTATCAAATCGAAAACACTTCTATCCAGTTTGTCCTGGACTCTCGGGACTTCCCATATCTTCTGCATCCATTCTGCGAAGGTTGCGGAATAGATGACGGTATTTTGCAAATCTTCTACCGTAACTCCGTTGCATATCAACGAAGGTCCGACTTTAGTATAATCCGGATGAGAACCATGCTGTAATAAATCTCCTGCTTTCGTTCGTCCGTAAATGAGACTGGATATATAATATTCCACAGTAACAGCATAGCTTTCGACCATTTTGTTTTCAGCCCTTTTATAATTTTTGTTTCTGTCCGATCCCGGAGTGCTGAGAACGGATTGAAAATGGGAGGCATGGCCAAATTCATGGATAGTAGAAGCTACCATAGCTGCTTTAGATACGTATTCATTGGCTTTTACTCTACCATAAATTTTTATGTCGGTACGCTTACTCAAGCGGTTTAGCCGTTCATCCCAAATAAACCATCCGCCGGCTCCGGGATGTTCTATGCATGTTTCTTCCGGGAAGACACCGATAACCATCAAATGGTCGAAATTCTTGAAGTTCTTGTTCAGTACATTCTGCCCCATTATAAAGGCATAGGTTCCCAAGTGGGTAGCTGCGAAACATTGTAACCGGTGGGGAGTATCATTTTTTCGGGCATTAATAAATAAATTCCAGTTCGTATTCATCATGTCCTCATTGTGATATTCCGCCGTTAAATACCCGCAATCGCGAATAATCCACTCGGTACCGCCTTGGTCATTTTCAAACCGTAGGACATATTGCACATAATCGGTGAACCATCGGCCGGAATTGGCTGCAATATCCCGTGCAATACCGTCCGTTCCGGTATAGGCGAATCCTTCATTCGTAAAATCTCTTACGACGACCTTTACCCCGGGTAACGGGATGGGGTCGGTCAGTTTGTCATCCTGATACGTAACCCTGACGGAAGGATACCAGTCGCCCGATGCAGTAGAAGATGGCCCGGTGGGGAGCTCTATACCTACATTTTTTTTGGCCTGCTTAAGCACTTTTTCCCAGCCTGCTTCTGACAATTGAACAGCCGTGGCTGAAGTCCTATACAAACCATTCTCCACTCCTGAAGACTCGTCCGTATTTCCGTCCATCATCTCTTCTTCATTCTCCATAGAGTTTGTTCTCAACAAAGAATTGGTCGGTTGCATATACAAAGTGTCCAAAATATTGCATTGCACACTGGAAAGAATAGATAGATTTTTTATCGGCAATACGGAATAAAAATATTGATTGTGTTGATTGGTTAAATACTGGTGCATTTCACCGGAACTTAATCGGCGGTCCAACGGATACGGGTAAAGCGATAAACGCATACTGTCACTCAACATGCAATATTGAACCGTATCTTGTACGAAAAACCGGACATATAGATGAGTCGGAGTTAAACGTATAGGAGTCGTTCCTTCAAAAACGGCTATTTGATTGGCTGCCGATTGGATATTTTTGAATGAATAGGGATTGCCGTTGCTCAATGCCATTCCGGTCCTCGTTTCGGGCAGCATTTCCTCACATTGATATTCCTCCTCGAATTTAGTACAAGAGAAACAGACCAGAATAATGAAAAGACAAGATAAAAACTGTTTCATAGGAATAGTAATTTTAGGTAAAGTCAATAATGGTTCAACGGGTAATAAGAATGGTGCTCGCGGCGAATACAGATTAAATTCGAATTTATGTAGGAAATCCGGTTGCATGAGGTGCGGGCACACGCAACTAAATAACAAGATAAATTTACTGAAAAATAATAAATTTAAAAAGGGAAAGATGCAGAATCTTTCCCTTTTTGTCTGCGATACACTCGTCTTAC
>URJC01000429.1 GCA_900548135.1 uncultured Odoribacter sp.
GGCTCGGCTGGATTTGCTACTTTCGATCTGATGTTTTCTTGTGAAGAATACACTGTATTGACTTTACCTTGATTTTCCTCCTGTGTTACTGTAATATTAAAGTCGTGAATTTCAGAATTTGTACTAGAGATTTCCAAATTCAAAGAAATAGAAATTACGTTTTTATCAAGTTGTAATCCATCTTCTTTGCAATATGTCGCTGAATAACCACTTGCAAGAACTACCTGACCTACCCCATTTTCATCAAGCACAAATAATGTAGCTGATGAACCAGTTTCTTTATTTCGGGCTATCGCAACCAGTTGTATTGGGGCATTTTCAGCGGAACCAAAAACATATTCTAATAATTCAAATGAAGGATAGTCTTGTGGAAAATTTTCAATAAATTTCTCGCCCCGGCTTTCAATAGAACCGGCACTTTCAAGCTCTGGCAGTACTTCTTTTGTGTTGTCATCAGGTGGAGAATTATTAGAACAAGCACTCAACAAAAGTACAAAAGCTAATAGTAATATAAACAATTTGTTTTTCATTGTGCTTTATATACTCCTGTTGGCGTGTATACCGTCATTCCCTTTGGAACTTTTATGGCTGAGTAGCTAGAAGTTGTTACTTTATAATGGACAGAATTTTTTTGTGGTGCATAAGATTCTGTTAATGTTTTATATTCATAAAAAACATTTTCAGGATAGCCGTCCATATAAACCTTGTATTTTAAACGACCAGCTGTTCTAACAGCAGGAATATAAACATTTAACACTTCAAATTTCCCCGGTGCAATACTATATGAGACACCCGCTGATGTTCCTTTTGTCCAACTACGTGAACCGGTAACTTCAACTCCTACTTCCGCCTGCATTTTTGCAAAAACAACATTTGCTTCTGTTGTGCCATTGGCATAACCCGCAATAGATGCGGTGGTTGTTCCGCTTTGTTCATATTGATATGTAATTTGCATAGGACTTGAGCCTTGAGTATTATCGCCTGAAACAGAACCTAATAATTTATGAGTATAATCAATATTCGTATAATTAGGCTCATAACCTACACATTCTCGTATATATACTCCTCTACGTTCTGGTATTCCTGAATCGTTAGCTGCAAAAACAGTAGTGTTCATTGTTGTTACAATAGCTAAAGAAAAAACTATCCCTAATATTGTTTTGATTTTTCTCATTATGGACTTCCTCCTTTGCTTAAAAAGTTATATTTTGTTGTGTGTTTCATCAAACCATTGGCATCTTCTCCTTTTGTTTTATAGTACCATATTTTAGCTATTATATCAATTATCAAATTCAATTTTGCTTTTTTTTGGTTAATTTTTCTGAATAGTGAAGGCTGTCTATCAAATTCTTGTGTGTTACTTTACCGCACATGAGCATTCAGTCAGGGGATAAATCTTGATGGATTCGTCCAATATCCGATAAATTAGATGATATGTATGAATGAAATTTTTCTGTTTTTTAAAAGTTCGTCCTTTTCTGAAATTTCTAGGATTTTGGATGAAGAAAAAAGATGTCGCTTTTCATGATTTTTCAAGGATTCATCTTAAATGGAGCAAATTGTCGTTTTTGGATGAAAAAATTCAGCCAGATAGATTGCTGTGATACAAAATCAGGTTATGAAAGAGAAAAATTTCATACCAAAAGGAACAAAATAGAGAAAAAGTATGAATTTCCCCCAGACAGCAGTATGTGGTGGTATAATGAAATTCCAAAGTCCTAAAACCAAGTAAAAGAAGCAAAATGCAAAATACTAATAGAAAGAACAACAATGGAACGAACACTGACCTACAAGATCACAAATCCGATGCCCGGGCAGAAGGTGAGTGGCTTTTTGAAAACAAAAGGATTTTCCACACAAAATCTCATCAACCTGAAAAAAAATCCGGAAAGCGTGCAGGTAAACGGAAAGTTTGTCTACCAGAATTACATTCTGCAGGATGGTGATGCGCTCAGGATCACGATATGCGAGACAGAGGGCTCAGAGCAGATCCTTCCGGTGGAACTGCCGCTGGATATCGTATATGAGGATGAAGATCTGCTGGTGATCAATAAAGCTGCGGGCATGCCCATCCACCCGTCACTGCATAATTATGATAATTCACTGGGTAATGCGCTGGCGTGGTATTTCAGGCAGAAAAATACGCCCTTTGTATTTCGATGTATCAACAGGCTGGACAGAGATACATCCGGGCTTACGATCGTGGCAAAGCATATGGTAAGCGGTGCGATCCTGGGGCAGCAGGTTGCGGCAAAATCCCTGCAGGGAGAGCAGGCAGAGGGGATCAGCA
>URJC01000430.1 GCA_900548135.1 uncultured Odoribacter sp.
CCGTTTTTATATGCATGGATCTCCGTATTTTGCCAATTGGGGACGTCCGGAAAGTTGGAAAGTGGGAGATAGTCACAATTGGGGAGTTTGGTATGGGCGGAAACCTTTTGAAAGCCTGGATGCCGAGATTCCCCGCTTTATGAGTGAGTTTGGTTTTCAGTCTTTTCCGGAAATGAAAACGATTGCCTCGTTTGCGGCTGAGGGGGACTATCAACTGGAATCTCAGGTGATGAATGCTCATCAGAAAAGTACGATTGGAAATGCTTTGATCCGTACTTATATGGAACGTGATTATATCTTGCCCAAAAAGTTTGAAGATTTTGTGTATATTGGTTTAGTAATGCAGGGACATGGCATACGGCGTGGTTTGGAAGCACACCGACGGAATCGTCCCTATTGTA
This sequence comes from uncultured Odoribacter sp., assembly GCA_900548135.1. Classification (GTDB taxonomy): domain Bacteria; phylum Bacteroidota; class Bacteroidia; order Bacteroidales; family Marinifilaceae; genus Odoribacter. Next base: position 402 of record URJC01000430.1, read on the forward strand.
TGGGAACGCTATATTGGCAACTGAATGACAGCTGGCCGGTGGTTTCCTGGTCGGGAATAGATTATTTTGGCAATTGGAAGGCTTTGCATTATCAGGCAAAAAGAGCTTTTGCTCCTTTAAAGATGAATGCGATTCAGGTAGGCGATAGCTTGCAGATCTGGCTGTTATCAGATAGACTGGAAAAACTGAATGGATTGACTCTGGAGTTACAGAGGACGGATTTTTATGGAAAAGTACAGAAAAAACAAGTGATCAGGGTTGAAGCTGCGGCTAATTGTTCCAGGATGGTACATCAGATGGCTTTAAGTGATTGGGGGATTCCCGGCCAGACTCACAAATGTTATCTATTGTTGACATTGAAAGATAAAGCAGGAAAGAAAATAGATGAAGAACCTTATTTTTTCAGTCGTCCGAGAGAATTGGATTTGCCTCAGCCTCATTTGCATTGGCAGGTTAAGACGATGGATGGGCAGTGTGAGGTGACATTAAGTTCCAGGGAATTGGTTAAAGATGTTTTTGTTGAAGTGCCGGCGCAAGGTGCCAGGTTTAGTGATAACTTTTTTGATCTTTTGCCCGGGACAACGCGAAAGATTACCATTACCTCGGCTTTATTTCAAAAGGGTAAATCGCCGGGAATAAAAATAAAACATTTAAAAAGTATTTATTAAGATAGCTGTGGATTTTTAATTTAATATAATGTAACTATGAGAAAGTTGTTTAGTTGTGCCGGACTGTTTGTTCTGTTGGCCCTGGTTGTTTCCTGTAATTCGAAGCAGGAGACTGCAGACTACCGGGTAGTGCCTTTGCCGAATAAAATCACCTCCGGAACGGGTGTTCCCTTTGTGTTAACTGATGAAGTGAAAATTCTCTATCCGGAAGGAAATGCGGATATGAAGCGGAATGCTGATTTTTTGGCCACCTACATTCAGGAGTCGACGGGTAAGGTGGTAACTGTAAAGCCCGGTACGGAAGGGGATCAGGCGATTGTGTTGTCCCTGGGTTTGAAAGCAGATAAACCAGAAGCATATCAATTGACAGTCAATGACAGGAATGTGACTATTGCAGCACCGACTGCGGCAGGGGTGTTCTATGGTATACAGACATTGCGTAAATCTTTGCCTGTTGTCAAAGAAGGAGAGGTGGTATTGCCACAAGTGGTCATTCAGGATGCTCCCCGTTTTGAATACCGGGGGATGATGTTGGATGTGGCGCGTCATTTCTTTACTTTGGATTCACTTAAACGTTATATTGATATTTTAGCGTTGCATAACATTAACCGTTTTCACTGGCATATATCGGACGATCAGGGATGGAGGATTGAGATCAAGAAATATCCTGAACTGACACAGATCGGTTCTAAACGTTCGGAAACGGTAATCGGACACAATACAGGTAAATATGATGGTATCCCTTATGGTGGTTTTTATACGCAGGAAGAGGCCCGGGAGCTGGTGGCTTATGCAAAAGACCGTTATATAACAATTATTCCTGAAATTGATATGCCGGGGCATATGCAAGGAGCTTTGGCAACTTATCCGGATTTAGGCTGTACGGGAGGACCTTATGAGGTTTGGAAAATGTGGGGCGTTTCAGAAGATGTACTTTGTGCAGGGAACGATAAGACCCTGGAATTTGTGAAAGGGGTACTGAGTGAATTGATAGAAATTTTCCCTTCGGAATATATTCATATTGGTGGAGACGAATGTCCGAAAGTGAGTTGGAAAAATTGTCCGAAGTGCCAGGCTAAGATCAGGGCTTTGGGTTTAAAAGCAGACAAGCAACATACCGGAGAAGAACGCTTACAGAGTTATTTTATCTCTGAGGTCGAAAAATACCTGAATGAACATGGACGGCAGATTATCGGTTGGGA
>URJC01000431.1 GCA_900548135.1 uncultured Odoribacter sp.
GGGCCGGACGGGTTGAAAACACCTGAATTGTTCATTGCTTCAGCCTGGCAACAACGACCGCAAGGAGCGGATACTCTGGTCGTATTTGGAAATGTGGATGAGGTAGAGTTATTTCTCAACGGACAATTATTGAAGCGACAGGGAAAAGATCGGGGAGCTGACACAGAATATGTACGTACCTATGATGGAGGAAATTGCCGGCAACTGAGTTTTCCTCCTTTTACTTTCACGGGAGTAAATTGGAAGGCTGGAACATTGAAAGCGGTTGGATATATTGGTGGTAAGAAAGTGGCAGAAACGATCGTACGTACTCCGGAACAACCCACTCGCTTGGATATCGGTTATTTTGAGAGCGGCCGTCCGGCCGGAAAACGGGATTTATTGATTGTCAACGTCCGGCTGGAGGATAAAAATGGAACTCTGGTTCCGCTGAACGGGAAGAGAATAGACCTGCAAGTTGCCGGAGGGACTGTGGTTGGTCCCGGACATTACGATACAGAAGCCGGAATTGCTTCTTTTTTGGTGGCTACCGGAGAGATGGGGACATTGAAACTCAACGCTTCCGGAGAAGGCTTGAGAAGTCAGAAGACTGTCCGGTTGAAGGATTGATAATAATGTCAATGGAATATTAGCTTTTAAACAATAGTAATTTCTATGTTATGAAGAAATGGTGTTATTTCATGTTAGGGATTGCGCTGACCTTCGTGGCTTGTAAGCCTTCGGGACGACAATTTGAAGTCCGTGACGGTAAGTTTATGCTGGACGGTAAGCCAGTGCAATTGATTTGTGGGGAAATGCATTATCCCCGGATTCCCAAAGAGTATTGGCGTGACCGTTTGAAAAGAGCCAAAGCCATGGGGTTGAATACGGTATCAGCTTATGTATTCTGGAATTTTCATGAACGTCAGCCGGGTGTTTTTGATTTTGAAGGACAGGCTGATATTGCGGAGTTTGTGAAGACAGCCCAGGAGGAAGGCTTGTGGGTGTTGTTGCGTCCGGGACCTTATGTGTGTGCAGAATGGGATTTTGGAGGATATCCGTATTGGTTGCAAAAAGATACCGGCATGGTATGGCGGAGTGATAACCCTGCATTTTTGGCAGCCTGTGAACGTTATATTCATCGTTTGGGGCAGGAATTGGCGCCCTTGACAGTGACGAATGGAGGAAATATCTTGATGGTACAGGTGGAAAACGAATACGGTTCTTATGGGGCAGATAAAGTGTATCTGGGAAAATTGCGGGATATGATCCGGGAAGCCGGGTTTGATGTTCCTTTGATTACTTGTGACGGAACCGGACAGATGGCTGCCGGACAGGTGGAAGGGACTCTGCCAACAGTGAATGGAGCGGTTAAAGAAGATATTTTTAAGACAATAGATCAATTCCAGCCGGGAGGACCATATTTTGTGGCAGAATTTTATCCTGCCTGGTTTGACGTATGGGGAACACGGCATTCCTACCGGGATTACAAGCGCCCGGCGGAACAGCTTGATTGGATGCTTGGACACCATGTCTCGGTGAGTATTTATATGTTCCACGGCGGAACAAATTTCTGGTATACCAATGGGGCCAATACGGCTTATGGATATGCCCCCCAGCCTACCAGCTATGATTATGATGCACCTTTGGGGGAATATGGAAATATTACTCCCAAGTATAAGGCTTTCCGGGAGGTGATTCAAAAACATCTGCCGGAAGGTGAGAGTTTACCTGATATTCCGGCTGAAAATCCGGTGATTGCTTTTCCTGAAGTGCAATTGACACAATCGGCTCCTCTCTCGGTCGTGTTCGGCAAACGGGTGAAATCTGAAACGCCATTGACGATGGAAGATATGGGACAGGATTTTGGTTATATCCATTATGAGACAACCCTGAATGAGCCGATGAAAGGGAACCTGGTGATTCAGGAGTTGCGTGATTATGCCGTAGTGATGCTGAATGGTAAACAAATCGGTAGTTTGGATCGTCGTCACCGACAGAATAAACTACCTGTGGATATACAACAGGTGCCGGCAAAACTTGAGATTTTGGTGGAAAATGTAGGACGTGTGAATTATGGAGGGGATATATTGAATAATCTGAAGGGTATTACTAAAAAGGTGACTTTGAATGGAAAAGAATTGAAAGATTGGACGATCACTTCTTTGCCTTTGTATAAAGCTGATTTTACCGGAGTGAAATGGCAGGAAAAGGATATCCGGAGACAGCCTGCTTTTTATCGGACAGAGGTTGAGCT
>URJC01000432.1 GCA_900548135.1 uncultured Odoribacter sp.
TCATTATCCCATCCAGGGAAAGCTCAAATTAAAAAAATAAGTCTAGTTATTACCGGTTATTGAAATAAGTAACACACAGGCATGTAAAAATCTACAATTTATAAACACTTTTATTTGTAGTTTTCAGCTTTTATTCTATTTTTGCAAAACTGAAAATTCATTGGAATTTCAGCATTGGGGGGTTAGCTCAGTTGGCTAGAGCGCTTGCATGGCATGCAAGAGGTCGTCGGTTCGACCCCGATACTCTCCACGAAAAAAGTTCTTAAAGTTTGCAAAGTTCATAAAGTTTATGGTTGAAAGTATACCTAATCAGGAAACTTTCCATTAACTTTATGGACTTTATTATTTTAAAAGCATTCATACTAGAGCTGGAATGAAAGAATCAGAGATAAAACTGACACGGAAAATCAGTCCATATAAAATCATTTACCCGATTTTGATTGGGTTAGCAGTAGTATCGTATATGCTGTATAAAGAATTCGATATCACAGCTTTCCGGCAAATCACTTTTACATGGACTTCCGTATGGTGGATTTTGGCAGCAATACTATGTATGGTTGTCAGGGATCTGGGATATACCATCCGGATCCGGGTTCTTTCCAGGGGACGGTTAAATTGGATGAAATCCATCCGGATTATCTTCCTTTGGGAATTTACTTCGGCAGTAACCCCATCGGCCATAGGCGGGACAAGCCTGGCTATTTTATTTGTAAACAAAGAAGGCATAAAAGTCGGAAGAAGCTCAGCCATGGTTATGGCAACTTCTTTTCTTGACGAGTTTTACTTCATTCTGATGTTTCCAATTATTCTCCTCAGTGTCAGTCAAAGTGCGCTTTGGAATATGCCAGGAGTTAACGAAGGAGTAAGTAAAAGCCTGATTTGGTTTGCTGTTGGAGGATATAGCATAAAATTAGCCTATCTGGCTATCCTCAGTTATGGACTATTTAAAAATCCCCGGGGACTGAAATACCTCTTAATGAAGTGTTTCAAATTGAAAATATTACGCAAATGGCGACACAGCGCAAACGAAGCTGGTTCAGACATTATCCGGAACTCTTATGAACTGCGGCATATGCCACTTTCATTCTGGCTAAAAACTTTCGGAGCAACTTTTTTATCGTGGACAGCCAGGTATTGGGTAGTCAACGCTATTTTAATGGCTTTCTGGGCAGGACATTACAACTGGGCAACTCAATTTCTGATTTTTGCCCGGCAATTAGTGATGTGGATCATGATGTTAGTAAGTCCGACACCCGGAGGCAGTGGTTTCGCTGAATTTGTTTTTAAAGAATACCTGGGAGAATTTTTGCCCAGTGCAGGTGTAGCAATTGCAATGGCGATGCTCTGGCGGTTAATTACGTACTATCCATATCTATTCGCCGGCGTACTGATTGTACCCAAATGGGTTAATAAACATTTCGGAGGTCGTTCCGGTAAAAAATCCGGAATAACACAATCGGCTAATCAAAAATCTTAAAACAAATAAGTTATGTTTGAGTTATTCAAAAAACCAGAATACCGGAGATTCAACTTAAAACCACGCTATTGGGATCCTGAAAAAGAAGAAAGGGAAGCGCGGGAGAAACGGATCAAAGCAGAGTTAGGCATCAAAGACGATGACGGACAATATATCCCTAATATCCAGGGACAATTCAGGCGTGAATACGAAAAACGGAAAGCAGCACGTAGTAGTATCAGTTCTGCCCGGACCATTCGTTTATTCATGATTTTGCTTTTATTATTTATTGCTGCATTTTACGTATTTGTTAAAAATCCGGATGGACTATTACGTCTCTTCGGTCTTTAAAAGTTAAAGTAACAAAAGAATGGATATCGTTCATTTATTACCTGACTCAATAGCTAATCAGATCGCAGCAGGAGAAGTAGTACAACGTCCTGCTTCAGTAGTGAAAGAATTGATGGAAAATGCCATTGATGCAGGTGCTAAAAATATACAAGTCATCCTTAAAAATGTCGGGAAAGCCGTCATACAGGTTATTGATGACGGCAAAGGCATGTCACCTATGGATGCACGCATGGCTTTCGAAAGGCATGCCACATCCAAAATCTCCTCGGCCCAGGACTTATTCAATATACAAACGCTAGGATTCCGGGGAGAGGCTTTGCCTTCCATTGCTTCTGTAGCGGAAGTAGAATTAAAAACCCGGCAAGCAAACGATGAATTAGGAACCTACATTTTTATGGCAGCCTCAGAGCT
>URJC01000433.1 GCA_900548135.1 uncultured Odoribacter sp.
CTTGGAACGATGGAGCCCGTTTCCGGATCGATGATTTTAATTTCAACGTGCGGATGGACTTTTCCTACCGTGGTCACCCGTAATTCCAACGGGTCATCGGTACAACTTTCTGTAGAAACAGGTGAAGTTTCCGTCATCCCATAACAAACGCATATTTCTGTCATATTCATCAGTGACTGCACTTTACGCATGGTGTCGATGGGACAGGGGGCACCTGCCATGATACCGGTACGCAGGGATTTCAGATTAAAATCACTGAAATTAGGCAAATCTAGTTCTGCGATAAACATCGTTGGTACGCCATATAGGGAGGTACATTTTTCTGCCTCAACAGTTTGAAGTACTTGTTCGGGAATAAAATATTCTCCGGGAATAACAATACAAGCTCCGTGAGTGACAATTGCCATATTTCCCAATACCATACCAAAACAATGATAAAAAGGAACCGGCAGACAGACGATGTCTTTTTCTGTATATTTCAACCGTTCTCCGATGAAAAATCCGTTATTCAGGATATTGTGGTGGGAGAGGGTTGCTCCTTTCGGATGTCCGGTTGTACCCGAAGTGTACTGTATATTTACGGGATCGTCAAATTGCAGGGAGGCTTCGCGTTCTGCGAGCTGGCCGTCACTGATTTGCCGGGCTGATTCCAGAAAACGGACCCAGTCCTGTTCGATAATGATGGTTTGTTTGGGGTAGAGGCATTGGGGACGCAGTTCGTTCAGCATTTCCATGTAGTTTGTTTTCCGGAAATGAGAGGAAGCAATCAACAGGTTGATACGACTTTGTTCGAGAGCATATTGTAGTCCTGCCAGTTTGTAACCGGGATTGATATTGACCATGATGGCCCCCATCAAAGCTGTGGCATATTGTACCAATACCCATTCGTAACGGTTGGGAGACCAAATCCCGACCCGGTCACCCCGTTGGATACCATGAGCCATTAAAGCTTTCGCAACTTCTTCCACTTGTTGCAAAAATTCTCTGTAAGTTGCCCGGTAATTCTGATAGGGAGAAACTAAAGCTTCCCGTTCCGGGAATTGAGTTGCGATCTGACGGAGATTTTGCCCGATCGTCTCACCTTTCAGCGGAATATCGGATATTCCGCTGGCATAAGATAGTTTAGTGTGCATCGTATTTATTGTATTGTCTTTCGTGTGTTGAATGCAAAATAACGACATAAAAATGAAATAACATAGTTTATTTGTCAATAAATGAGGAATTTACACAAATAATGACAAGATGTGCAAAAATTTTCGAGTTTATTTCACAGATCGGGAGAAATTGTGAAATGTAAATAATTATGTTTCGTGTGTGGAAGTACTGAAAAGCGAATAAAAAAAAGATACCTCTGAGATTTTTTATTATTATCTCAGAGGTATTTAAATATTTGACTGATTATAATCTTTACTTTTTTAGTGTGCCCATTCCGCGAAGAAATCATTACCTTTATCGTCAACGATAATAAAAGCCGGGAAATTTTCTACCCGAATTTTACGTACGGCTTCCATACCCAGTTCTTCAAAGTCTACTACTTCTACTGATTTAATACTATTTTTAGCCAGTATGGCGGCAGGACCTCCGATAGAACCCAGATAGAATCCTCCGTATTTTTTGCAGGCATTTGTAACATCAATAGAACGGTTGCCTTTAGCTACCATGATCATGGAACCTCCTAATGATTGGAACAAGTCCACATAGGGATCCATACGCCCTGCAGTTGTTGGTCCGAAGCTACCGGAAGCCATTCCTTTCGGAGTTTTGGCAGGACCTGCATAGTAAACAGGATGTTTTTTGAAATATTCCGGCATCGGTTTGCCTTCGTCTAGCATTTGTTTGATACGGGCATGGGCGATATCACGAGCGACAATGAGGGTTCCAGACAAATTCAGACGGGTTTTTACCGGATATTTGCTTAATTCTTTCAACACATTTTCCATGGGTTGATCCAGGTCGATATTGACAGCCGGAGTTAAAGCCGGAGTTTCCGCCGGCAAGAAACGGGCCGGATTTTTTTCCAGTTGTTCGAGGAAAATACCCTCTGCTGTGATTTTTGCTTTGATATTCCGATCGGCACTACAACTCACGCCAATGCCTACAGGGCAGGATGCAGCGTGCCGGGGAAGACGGATAACCCGTACGTCATGCACCCAGTATTTACCGCCAAATTGGGCTCCGATTCCTTTATCACGGCAGATTTTCAGGATTTTTTC
>URJC01000434.1 GCA_900548135.1 uncultured Odoribacter sp.
ATGTGCTGGACGGTCCGCTTCCGTTGGCTCCCCGGTGTGACCAGGCCATTGCTACAGAAAGCGATTTAAGTATTGTCCGGGGATGGCTGAATCTTTTCCGCAGGGAAGAAGTGAAAACAGAGGAAGGAAGTAACCGGATAGATACGGTTATGATGCCAGTATATAACATTTCCTCGGTTGCAACCGGAAAAGTATGCAACATTGCCGACGAAGGGATTGGCTACACCATGTTCTTGCCGACGGATGATGCTATCCGGAACTATTGGGGACCTTATATGACCGATGAATATCTGGGAACTGAATATGATTCTATTCCTAAACAATTATTAATCAGTGTTTTGCAAAGTTTGATCTACAGCCAGACGGTGAACGGCAATTATGCCAGTTTGGGATTGAGTGATTTCGGAAGTGAATATTATATTTCATCCTATAGCGGAGCTATTCTGTCGTTGAAAAACGATTTGGCTTCCATGTGTAAAAAGTCTGTTTTAAGTAGTAATGCCGTTATCTATAAAATAGACCAAATGCCTTTGTTGCCCGTGTTTACAAGTATAGAGGCCGGATTGTATATCAATAAAAAGAAATATAGTGAATTTCATAAGCTGATGGATGTAACTGGTTTTTCTCCGGTATTTACGGATGAGGTTAGTTACCAGCATGTGCCTCAAACTTTACTATTGCAGCCGGATGAAGAGTGGAGCAAGAAACTGGAGGATTATGAAGAAAACTACTACGATTCCCTGTATTACGATATCCGCTCGATGGGTAACTTGATGGAAAACGTACAGAACGGTGAGTTTGAGCATAAATACTATATAAATTCCGGAGGAAGCGCGCTTTTATACGAAGACGGTGTTTTCACGGATGCCTGGGGCAATAAAATGGAATTGAAATCCAAGACGCCGGTATATACGGCCGAAAGCGGGGCTATTTACGATATCAAAGGTTTCGGTAAAATGCTTTACAGTTCGGATACCACCTGTACAGTGATGAAGAAGATGGAAAAGATTCCGGAAATATCCCGGTTTGTGGAATTGTGCAAGAAGGCGAAATTATACGATGAATTGAAACAGGTCAATACCAACACTTATACTGTATTGGCGCCTTTGAACGATGCTTTTGATGCGCAAGGTATCAACGAGTCGGTTTATACGGAAGAAGAAGCAAAAAAACTGGTGGAGAAACATCTGATCATGAACCGTCGGATATTCACAGACGGCTATACCTCCGGACAGTTTGCCACTGTTGGAAATCTGCAAGTGGAATTTAATGGTGCCTGGGATGATTTTACGGTTTCTACGACCTATAATCAAAATGTGAAATTTGAAACAGACCAGACGAATATTCAATGTTCGAATGGAGTGTTGCATTGTATTAAGAAAATATTGTTGAATTAACCCAATAAGCTAAAGGTTATGTATATAAAGATGATAAGATATCTGCTATTATGCTGTGCTTTTTGGACAGTATTGCCGGTATCGGCCCAGGAAATGGAAAAAGTTACGGGTGTGGTTTATGAAAATCAGAAAGGTACACCTTTGCCCGGGGCCAATGTTATTCTATTGAATGCGAACAGTCGTATGATTTCCGGAGTCACCACCAATGCCGATGGTACGTTTGAAATCAAATATGTGGCAGGAACGGCCCAGAAGATACAGTTTTCCTTCATCGGTATGAAAGCTGTCATCGAGACATTGGAGAGTGGAAAAAAATACGAGATTATTCTGAAAGATGAAAATATAGGGCTGGAAGAAGTGGTGATTAAGGGAACGGCGCGTCCCAAGGCAGATTTTGGTATGCTGCAGAAAGACCGCCGGGATTTGGGTAATGCTGTTTCTTCCGTAGATATCAAAACATTGCAGACCCAGTCTGTGTCTTCCATCGACCAAATGCTACAGGGAGCGGTTCCCGGTTTGCAGGTGACGTTCAATAGCGGTGACCCCGGGGCAGGGGCTTCCATCCGCATCCGGGGGGTATCTTCGCTCACCGGACAGAGCGATCCTTTATGGATCATTGACGGAACGGAGGTGATCGGGGATGATTATAATGTAGAAAGTATTACCAATTTCGGGTTTAACCCGATTGGGGATATAGATCCCAGTGAGGTGGAGTCGATCGATGTGCTGAAAGATGCCGCTGCGACAGCTTTATACGGTTCGCGGGGGGCCAACGGAGTGATTGTGATAAAAACCAAAAGGGGTACCAAGGGC
>URJC01000435.1 GCA_900548135.1 uncultured Odoribacter sp.
GGACATACCGCTCTATATTCCCAACCTCTGCCGGTATAACCGGTAAAATAACATCCAGCTCCGTCCGGGGTAACCGGGGACCTACCCAGTAAACAACCACCAGCATGATGATAATCGATAAAGGTATCATATAGCGTTTTTTCATGGTTTTACTAATTACGATATTACAGAATAGCTGAATGATCCGGCAAACACAGGAAATTAAATTTCCATCATCAATAACTCCAGAGCCTTAACCGCAGCTTTGGCCATATTTCTTTCCCGCGTAAATGAAAATACAAACTTACGGACAAACGTTTTATCCGGCGTAGCCACTCCGATCCAAACCGTGCCAACCGGTTTTTCAGGTGTTCCTCCATCTGGCCCCGCAACTCCCGAAGTTGAAACGGCATAATCCGTATGCATCAATTTTTTCACTCCCTCGGCCATTTGCATAGCGGAACCGTTCCTGACAGCTCCCTCACGTTCAAGATCAGTAGCCTGCACTCCCAACACATTCACTTTCACTTCATTGGCATATGCAACAACACTCCCTTTAAAATACGTAGAACTTCCGGGCACCGAAGTAATCATATGGGCAATTTCCCCGCCAGTACAACTCTCTGCTGTCGCTATAGTAACACCTTTTCTACGCAGCATATCCCCTATTTGTTTCTCCAATACATCTTCTCCTTCCACATACCTCATCCCTTCCAACATTTTTTTCAGGCTCTCATAAGTGTCTTCCAAGTGTTTTACCGCTTCTCCCTTAGCAGTAATCCTCAATTTCACCCAACCCGGAGAAGGCAGATAGGCCAGCTTCAAGCCATCTTCCAAAACATTTTCCCAAGTCTCCAGATGTTGCGCCAACTGGGATTCCGGCACATCATATACTTTCAACATCCGGTATTCCAACTGCAAATGCGGATATTTCGCCTTCAGATCAGGTATAACATAGGTATCCATCAAATGTTCCATCTCGAAAGGAACACCCGGCATAGAAATCAACGATTTCCATCCCTTTTCAAACCACATCCCCGAAGCTGTACCTTTCAAATTACGTAAAATCCGGCAATTATCAGGTAAAAAAGCCTGAGATTTATTATTCTCATTCATCGGCAAATTACGATTCCGCAATAATTCCTCCAGCCATTTCATTGCCTGCGGATTAAACACCAAACGGGAACCAAAATATTCTGCCAGCACTTTCTTAGTGACATCATCTTTTGTGGGACCCAACCCTCCGGTCACTAATATCAAATCCGCCTCCTGCATAGCATAATCCACCGTCTCATATATTTCTTCCCGCTTATCCGGTATCGAAAGTTCCTCTACAACCTCCACCCCAATCTCCGTCAACCGTCGGGCTATATACTGGGCATTGGTATCCAGAATCTGTCCCATTAAAATCTCATCACCAATCGTAATAATAATTGCATTCATATGGTATCATTCATAAAATTACTAAATCCGATCCTCATTCCTCCATCCTGGTCTTCCGTTCTGCATGAATCGCCTCCATTCGCTTCAATAACGATGGATGGGAATAATATACCCATTCGTATACGGGATGGGGAGTTAAATTACTCAAAGCTTTCACTGAAATCTTTTTCAGCCCTGAAATCAAAAAATTTCCGTCATAATTCCGGGCCGCAAAAGCATCAGCCTCATACTCATTCTTCCGCGACCATGCATTCATGACCAATCCCAATACCATGCTAACCGGAGTATAAAGAATGGCAAAACCAATCAGCCCCAATTGAAAATAAGCCTGTTCCTCTCCTAAAGCCATCGATAAAGCCGGCAGGTTCACAAACAGGGAAAACAACCACAATATAACTCCCGTCTGCAATAAAGATGCCAACATAAACTGAAAGGTATGTTTTCTTTTATAATGTCCTACCTCATGGGCTAATACTGCCACAATTTCTTCTTCTGTCAAATCTTTAATCAGGGTATCATACAAAACAACCCGCTTTTTAGGTCCAAAACCAGTAAAGTAAGCATTCGCTTTGGTCGAACGCTTTGAACCGTCTATCACATAAATATTATCTAATTTGAATCCTACCCGCCGCGCAAAATCACTGATTTTTGTCCGTAAACTCCCTGCTTCCAGCGGAGTTTGCTTATTAAACAAGGGCACAATCAATTGGGAGTAAAACAAAGCCATAAAAACAGAAAACAAGGTCACGCCCCCCCAGGCATACAACCAGAATAAAGGACCAGC
>URJC01000436.1 GCA_900548135.1 uncultured Odoribacter sp.
CCGCCGTTAAAATCACATGTACCAGGTCTTCATACACGCCAACCTCTTCTCCCCCCTCAGCAATCGTAGCATCAAAACGGGCATAGGGCTGTATAGTCAACTGATCTTCAGCCAGCAGATACCCGGCAGGGATCAACTGTTTGGACTTTTTCAATTTATAAGCCACATTCAATAAAAGCTCCTGTGTGGTTTGCGGCAACTGATAATTCAAAGCAATCTGCTTCGTTTCCTGCGGCCCTACTTCCAAATCACCAACAACCCCGCTTAATACAGGTTCACCATCAGCCAAAATCCGCCACTCCATATAGTAGTCAGAAAGGTCTGTAAAGAAATTCTCATTGTAAACATTCACCAATCCCTTTTGCAAATCAACCGGAGTAGTCCAGATGGACTGGTATACTTTCTTCACTTCATACATATGGGGATTCAACGTCCGGTCAGGACTGATCAATCCGTTACAATTAAAATTATTGTCTGACCCATCGTATAAATTAAAGTCGCCCCCATAAGTATAGATCATAGAACCATCCGAAGCATATCCACGGAGTCCCTGATCCACATAATCCCAAATAAAACCACCCTGCAATTTCGGATACTTGCGGATAAGATCCCAATATTCTTTAAATCCTCCTTCTGAATTTCCCATGGCATGAGCATATTCACACATAATGAACGGCCGGTATTTTTTCGCATCTTTGGCATAACTTTCAAGCCTTTCCAAAGAACTATACATCGGACATACGACATCCGTATGGGCAGCTTCGCCTGCACGTTCATACTGCACAGCACGGCTATGATCCCGCTCCTTTATCCATTGATAGCAAGCCTCAAAATTGGGTCCGTCGCCAGCCTCATTACCAAGTGACCAGAATATAATGGAAGGATGATTTTTAAAGGCTTCCACCATTCTCTGATTGCGCTCCAGATGGGCCTTGGCAAAAGCAGGTACTTTAGCCAGGGTCTTGTCACCATACCCCATTCCATGAGATTCCACATTTGCCTCACACACTACGTAAATACCATATTCATCACACAAATTATACCATTCGGGATCATCCGGATAATGGCAGGTACGTACAGCATTCAGATTATTCTCTTTCATAATCCGGATATCCTGAAGCATCCGTTCCCGGGAAACAACATATCCCGTCAGAGGGTCCATTTCATGCCGGTCAGCACCCTTAAAAAGAACAGGCTGACCGTTTACCCAGATCTGGCCTAGTTCTTTTTTCAGTTCAATTTTCCGGAATCCCACCCGTTGCGGAATCACTTCAATCACCTGGTTTCCTTTTTTCAATGTCAGCATCAGGGTGTAAAGATGGGGAGATTCTGCACTCCATTTGGCCGGATTACTGACCTCAAAGACAGCATGTACATTCCCTTTACCATCGGGTTTCACCGTTTTCTTTTCTACGGCAAGACCATTCATGTCTTTCAGTTCCATCTCCACTATTCCTCCGGATTTAGTGATATTAGCAGCAACATCCAACCGACCGTCTTTATAAGCAGCATCCAAATCCGGCACAATGAAAATATCCTCGATATGCATCGGATTACGGGCATACAAATAAACATCACGCCCAATACCAGACAAACGCCAGAAATCCTGATCCTCCAGATAGCTACCGTCACACCAACGGTAAATCTGCATCGCTATCAGGTTTTTCCCAGGATGCAGGTATTGGGTAATATCAAATTCAGCCGCCATTTTACTATCCTCACTATATCCAACAAATTTACCATTCACCCATACCCAAAGGTTAGAAGTGGCAGAACCAACATGCAAGTACACCTGTTGTCCTTTCCAATCTGACGGTAAATCAAAAGTTTTTCTATAAGAACCAACATGGTTATTTTCCGTTTCTATCATCGGAGGATTCGGGCTGAATTGATTCGACCAGGCATACCCAACATTCTTATATACCGGATCCCCATATCCGTTTAATTCCCACAAACCGGGAACAGGAAAGTCTACCCAATACTGATCCTCAAAATCTACCTGATAGAAATCCACAGGCCGTTCGGTTTGATCCTTCACCCAATTGAACTTCCACATACCATTTAATGGCATAAAATTAGAAGCCTTCTCTCTTACCCCCGTCATAGCCATTTCAGCCGAAGGATAAGCAAAATAAGCAGCCCGTGCAGGCGCCCGGTTAATCGCATTCACAGCCG
>URJC01000437.1 GCA_900548135.1 uncultured Odoribacter sp.
TGATGTGCCTTATATTCATGTCGGGACAGATGAAGTGCCTTTTACTAATCCGGAGTTTGTACCTGAAATGGTTGCCTATATCCGGGCGAAAGGAAAAAAAGTGATATCCTGGAATCCGGGTTGGCATTACAAAGCAGGGGAGGTTGATATGACCCATTTATGGAGTTACCGGGGAAAAGCCCAGTTGGGAATCCCTGCAATAGATTCCAGGTTTCATTATTTGAATCATTTCGATACCTTTGGTGACCTTGTGTCTTTGTATAATAGCCGGATTTATAATCAGCCTGCCGGGAGTAAGGGGGTGGCCGGAGTTATTCTGGCCGTTTGGAATGATCGTTTCATTCCTGATGAACAGGACATTATTCTGGAGAATTATTTTTACCCCAATATGCTGACAATAGCGGAGCGGGCATGGAGGGGAGGAGGAAGTGAGTATTTTGACCAGGGTGGGGTTATCTTGCCGGATGAAGGTACTCCCGGATTTAAGGCTTTTGTTGATTTTGAAAATCGTATGCTTTGGCATAAGGAACATACATTTCAGGGATATCCTTTTGCTTATGTACGGCAAACCAATGTAAAATGGAGAATTACAGATGCTTTTCCCAATGGAGGTGAACTGACAAAATCATTCCCTCCTGAGCAAGAAATTGCTCCAGTGTATTCTTATGAAGGAAAAGAATATAAAACGAAGCAAGTGACAGGTGCCGGTATTTATTTACGGCATGTATGGGGTAAACTAGTTCCTGCCTTTTATAAGAATCCACAGGAAAATCATACGGCCTATGCCTATACCTGGGTTTATTCTCCTAAAAAGCAGCAGGTAGGAATGTGGATTGAATTTCAGAATTATGGTCGTTCGGAACAGGATTTAGCTCCTCTTCCCGGAAAATGGGATTATAGGGAAAGCCGGATTTGGTTAAACGAACAGGAAATATTGCCTCCGGTGTGGACATCGGAACATCGGCAAAAAAGTAATGAGATTCCTTTGGGAAATGAGAATTGTGTGGCACGTCCACCTGTTCCTGTCGTTTTAAATGAGGGATGGAACAAGGTGTTGTTGAAATTGCCGGTTGGTAAATTTTCTATACCTGAGGTGCGTTTGGTGAAATGGATGTTTACGACTGTATTTGTAACTCCTGATGGACAGCGTGCTGTGAAAGGATTGATTTATTCCCCGGATAAGATAAAATGAACATTTTAAGATAAGTATATGAAAAGAATTGGATTGATCTTCATTCTTTTAGGGATGATATGTGTGGGATATGCCCAAAAATATTCCACTTTTTATTATCAACGGGCTACTTTATTTGAGGAATTGCCTGTGACATCAAAGGATATTATCTTCCTGGGCAATAGCATAACCAATGGGGGAGAATGGGCGGAGCTGTTGAATAATAAGCATGTGAAGAACAGAGGGATTAGCGGTGATGTATGCATGGGAGTTTATGACCGCCTGGATGCTATCCTGAAAGGAAAACCAGCAAAAATATTTTTATTGATCGGCATTAATGATGTTAGCCGGGGTACCCCGGCAGATACGATTGTGAACCGGATTGGTAAAATTGTTAAGAAAATTAAGAAAAATTCTCCAAAAACAAAGTTATATTTGCATATTACCCGTTACCGATCATTATAAGATGTTCGGAAACCATACCAGGCATTGGCAAATGGTAAAGGGGATCAATGAAAAATTGGTTGGGTTGGCTGAAAGCGAAAAAGTGACCTATATTGATCTTTATTCACATTTTGTTGATTCGGTTACCGGAAAAATGAATGTTCAATATTCGAATGATGGTTTACATTTATTAGGTAAGGGGTATCTCAAATGGGCTGAAATTGTAAAACCTTATGTATTGAAGTAATGAAAATAGTTTTGCTACTCCTGATATTATTGTATTGGGGTGTGGGGAGAGGACAAAAAAAAGCGGAGACGATTTTATTAAACCAAAATTGGTATTTTGCTCAGGATGGTAAAGGGGATTGGTTGGAAGCTGAAGTGCCTGGAACTATCCATCAGGACTTGATCCGGCATCAATTGTTACCCGATCCTTTTTATGGTATAAATGAGGAAAAGATCCAGTGGGTAGAGGACAAAGATTGGGAATACAAAACTGTTTTTATAGTGACTGAAGAGCAATTGGGGCGGG
>URJC01000438.1 GCA_900548135.1 uncultured Odoribacter sp.
TATTTTGTAATTGTTTCCCGATAAGGAATCCTTGGAGCATAAAATTCGATTTGAATCTTATCATTATGCTCTATTCTCCATTTCATCGTATTTAAATGGAACTCTCCCTGTCCCGAAAGAATCATCTGCTTCAATTCCTTTGAATATTCTACCAGCAAAGAAGGATCTTCCTCGTGCATACGGTAGAGCACTTCGGCCATCTTTTCTTCATCTGCTTTATTCACTGCCCGTACTGCTGTCCGGAAACGGGAATTCGGATAAACGATCTCCGGATATACATAATTACAATCTTTGTCATTTAAAGTATCTCCGTTCTTTGTTCCCTTCAACTTCACCGTTGCACCGATATCTCCGGCTCTTAATTCCGAAACTTTAGTCCGATTTTTCCCTGCTACCGCATATAATTGGGCAATACGCTCTTTGGCCCCGGTGGTCATATTGATCAAATCGTCCCCTTCTTTCACACTTCCGGATACAACTTTGAAATAATTGATATCCCCCAGATGTTGTTCTATAGTCGTACTAAACACAAAAGCAGAAGCAGGCCCATTCACATCATAAGGTACCAATACCCCTTCTTTAGTTGTCATCCCGGGCATAGCAGCAGCACTTGGCGCTACATTCACCAGGAATTCCATAAACCGCCGAACACACATATCCTTTTCAGCAGAGACACAGAATACGGGAAACATATCACGGGCAATCAACCCTTTCCGTATCCCGGCACGCATTTCATCTTCCGACAAACTTCCTTTTTCAAAATAAAGTTCCATCAACCCTTCATCATTTTCAGCCGCAGCCTCAATCAAAGCATTATGCAATTCATTGGCCTTTTCCTGTTCAGCCTCAGGAATTGGCAACACTTCCGGTTTACCCCCTTCGGGTTTCCATTGATACATTTCCATTTTCAGCACATCGATGACCTGATTAAAACCAGTTCCCGGATTTACCGGATATTGCACCAACACCACCTTCTTACCAAAAGAAGCCTGTGCATGTTCCATGGTCTGCTCAAAATTAGCTTTCTCGTGATCCAGTTGGTTTATAATAAAAATGACCGGTTTATTCAGCTTTTTCGCATGGCGGCTAATAATTTCAGTACCTACTTCAATGCCACGTACGGCATTCACCACCATCACTGCTGTATCTGCCACATTCAGCGCAGAGATAACACCTCCGACAAAATCATCAGCCCCCGGAGTATCTATAAAATTCAGTTTCTGTTCCTTCCATTCGGTGTACAACACTGCCGGAAATACAGAAGAACCATATTCTTGCTCTACAGGCCGATAGTCAGAGGCCGTGTTTTTAGCACTTATATTACCTCTGCGCGGGATGACCCCGCCCTCGTACATCATCGCTTCAGCCAGAGTGGTTTTACCGGAACCAGCACTGCCCACAAGAGCGATATTCTTGATTTCATTGGGATTGTAGGTTTTCATGGTATAAAGTTTTTGGTTATTCGTTGAAAGATTAATCTCAAACGTTTTAAATTGGTTCACAAATTAAACAGTTTTTTGATAAAAACAAAGATTAATAAAAGAAAAGTGGAATAATGGAAAAAATATTTATTCCCCGTTAAAGTATACTTGTTTATCTTTTATACTTAATTTGATAAATAAGGTGAAGTTCTCATGAAAATTGCTGTATTCATGGATATCAGATTCCAACTTTTGGGGATACAAATATCCTGAATTGCGTAATAAGGGATTACCTTCTCCAACCCCAAAAATTCATTTCTGTCTGTTAAATACCTGCAAAACTACTGACAATATAACGTGAATAGCGTACCTGTATCAGATGTGGTATATTTTTTGTACTACAATCATCAAAATTATGAGAAATAAAAATTATGGAAAATACAACAGTGTTTGGAGGTAGTCTTTGGATATGGGTTATATTCATCGGCTTCACAATTATCAGCTGGCTGATCAGTCATCAACTGAAAAGCCGGTTTCAGAAATATTCGAAAATACCCACAGCAAACGGTATGACCGGAAGAGATGTAGTGGAAAAAATGTTGCGGGATAATGGAGTGACAGGCGTTAAAATCGGTTCTGTGGAAGGGATGCTGACCGATCACTACAATCCGGTGAATAAAACCATCAACCTCAGCCGGGATGTCTATTACGGAAACAGTATC
>URJC01000439.1 GCA_900548135.1 uncultured Odoribacter sp.
CCCGGCTGCATTCTTTGCAGCGGAAGCCAGATAAGCATTTTTCATGGCATCTTTACTATCTGTATGTACGACATGTCCGATTTCGTGCCCGATGACAGCCATCAGCTCGTCGTCATCCATCAGATCCATCAAAGCCGAAAATACCCGGATACTCCCGTCTCCACAGGCAAAAGCATTGATATCCACAACCTCATATACTTTATAATTCAACTTTAGCCCTTCTATATCCCCAACCTTTTTCATCAGCGAATCCAAACGCTTTGAATAAGCTGACTCAGGAGCTGAAACCGGATTATGTTCGTCCATCCATTTTACGGATTCACGGCACAAGTTTGCCACATCCTCATCTGATAAAGTAATGGCAGAAGCCACGTCCGAAGCCGCACCCAACACTTTTTTCGTATTGATTGTACGGTTACCGATTTTTATCTGAGCCTGCCCAGCTGTTAAACTTCCGGCTACTAACAAAATAACTAATATCCATCTTTCCATCTTCATTGTATTTTCCATTTAAAAATTATACAAAAATAGTAAATAATTTATATTCTCCCCTTTTACCACTCAATCTCTTTAAGCCCTTTACTTTTAAAATATGCATTCGCCTTACTAAAATGCTTACAACCAAAAAATCCCCGGTCAGCTGAAAGCGGCGAAGGATGTGATGCCGTCAGCACGCAATGGCGCGTACGGTCGATAAAAGCCCCCTTTTTCTGAGCATAGGCGCCCCATAGCATAAACACAATGTTCTCACGCTCATCATTCAAATGGCGTATAACTGCATCCGTAAATTCTTCCCAGCCTTTTCCCTGATGTGACCCAGCCTGATGTGCCCGGACAGTCAGAATCGCATTAAGCAACAGCACCCCCTGTTCCGCCCATCGTTCCAATCTTCCCGACTGAGGCATCGGTTTTCCCAGATCACTCTGTATCTCTTTAAAGATATTGATTAATGACGGCGGAAAGGGAATCCCATCCATCACAGAAAAACACAATCCGTAATATTGTCCCGGTTCATGATAAGGATCCTGACCTAAAATCACCACTTTCACCTTATCGAACGGACAGGTATTATAGGCATGAAAAATACGCCCTCCCGGCGGAAACACCGTATATCGTTTATACTCTTCTTTCACAAACCTTACCAGTTGCTCAAAATAAGGCTTGTCAAATTCTTCCTGTAAACGCTGACGCCAGCTTTCTTCAATTTTTACGTTCATAATTCATTAAATAATCCCTGTATTTGTCCGATTTTATTTCACCACTTATTTCATATTTCCCGGATGTATTTATTCTCCACCACTAAATCCGGACAAAATGTGTTTTTTAGCCACAATACTTCTTCTACCGGAACTGTTCCTGATTCAGAGTAAAATACTTTCCTTTCATCCGGAGCAATTCCTCATGTGTACCCCGCTCGACGATCTGCCCGTGCTCCATCACCAGAATCATGTCGGCATTCCGGATGGTGGAAAGGCGATGGGCAATAATCAGACTGGTACGCCCCCGCATTAACTGGTCCAACCCCTGCTGGATCAGGATTTCACTCCGGGTATCAATATTGCTGGTTGCCTCATCCAGTAGCAAAATGGCAGGATCGGCAACGGCAGCCCGGGCAATGTTCAGCAATTGCCTTTGTCCCTGGCTGAGATTCGCACCGTCGTCTTCAAGCAAAGTATCATATCCATGAGGCAGACGCTTGATAAACGAATGGGCTGCCGTCAGCTTTGCAGCAGCTACTACTTCCTCATCAGTGGCTTCCAACCGGCCAAATCTTATATTTTCACGCACAGTATCCGTAAACAGATGAGTATCCTGCAAAACAATGGCCATCAACTTACGCAGGCTTTCCCGACGGATAGTCCGGATTTCTTCCTCATCTATCCTGATTTCACCGGACCGGATATCAAAAAAACGGGGTAACATATTCAGAATGGTAGTTTTTCCGGCTCCGGTCGCTCCTACCAGAGCAATCTTGCAGCCAGCTGGTACCTGAAAAGATATCCCTTTCAGAATCATTTTTTCAGGATGATATCCAAACCACACTTCTTTCATTACAACTTCTCCTTTCACCGCCTTCAATTCCACAGCCCCCGGCAGATCGGGAGCTTCGGATTGTTCATCGATCACTTCGAAAATCCGTTC
>URJC01000440.1 GCA_900548135.1 uncultured Odoribacter sp.
CTTCTAAAAACAATTGGATGATCCCATCCGCATTTTTTCCGGCAGCATATCCCGATAAAATTCCCATCGCCAGAAAAATAGCCGAAATTTCAGGTAAATACCAACCATATCCCATCACTCCGATAATCAAAAATATAACGGTAAAGGCCAATAAGGATAATATAAAAAAATGAAAGGATTTCCGTAATCCCGCCCAACCTAAAAAAGCAAACAAAACGGTAGCTACCGGCACTGCATATAAATCAACAGAAATATGACCGACAGTAAATATTGTCAATGGATAGAGAATTGAATAGATAACCAATACTGTTAAAACCAGCCCATAAACGATATACGAAGCAAAAGAAGTAGTATATACCACCTCCTCATTTTCCTCTGCCCGGCGATTACGCCAATATTCATCTGCCTGGTACATGGGTGACAAAAGCGGATTACGTTTCACCCGCGCCGCATAAACCAACACACAAACGATGATCACCCCAGTTAATATGATCCAACAAAATAAACGGTATTCAAAACCCGAAAACAAAGGCAAATCTGATAGTCCCTGAGCAATACCAATCGTGAAAGGATTGAGTATTGCACCGGCAAATCCAACGTGAGCTGCCACATAAACCATACAAAGCCCGGTTATCGAATCATAGCCCATAGAAATAGCCAGCGGCACAAGGATAATAACAAAAGCCAAAGTTTCTTCACTCATACCAAACACAGCACCAAACGTACTGAATAAAAGCATAATCATAGTGATAACGAGATTATTCACTCCCACCCGTCTCATCAATCGGTGCCGTTCCAATCCCCGGGTAAAACGTAAAAACGAAAATATCCCTACATCAATAGCCCGGCTATTGTTCATAATCTGAAATGCCCCTCCGATAATCAGCAAAAAAGCGATAATTCCTGCCTGTTTTTCAAATCCTTGTAATAAAGAAGAAAACACTTGCCAGGTTTGGGGAGCCGCCTCTACGGCATGAAAGGAATCGTCCACAATTACCGTACGGGCTGTGCCATTGACTTCTACAGTATGACGACTATATTCTCCCGCCGGAATAATCCAGGACAAAACAGCACAAATAAGGATAATAGAGGCTATTATCGTATAAGTATGAGGCATTTTTTTTAACATGACGCATCGATGATTTTCAAAGCAAACAAAGATAATCATTCTCCGGATATATATTTTCCATTCCTTCCAAATACCTGGCCCACGGCCTCATTTTTAAATTAAAGTTTAGTTTGTATTATTTTACACCAAAAGTTTAAAATTAGTTTAACGATTAACAATCCTCAACTCACGTTTTGTCATCAGCCAAATTATTGCGTAATTTGTACCCCATATAATGAATACCTCTGAATTGAGGGAATAGAATTCAGTCAAACATCACACATTCGCACAAAACAATGTATACAGCGATCAGAAGAATCATTGAAAAAGTCTGGGATAACCGGGAATTCCTGAAAGAGGAAGAAGCAAAATCGGCTATTAACAAAGTCATAGCCCTACTGAACAAAGGCAAATTAAGAACAGCAGAGCCAACAGCAGCAGGTTGGGTAGTGAATGAATGGGTAAAAAAAGCTGTCATTTTATATTTTCCCACCCAGAAAATGGAAACCATCACCTCCGGGCCTTTCGAATTCCATGATAAAATCATGCTGAAGCAAGATTATTCGGACTTAGGTGTCCGGGTTGTACCTCCGGCAGCAGCCCGCTATGGAGCATATATAGCCCCCGGGGTGGTGATGATGCCTTCTTATGTCAATATTGGTGCATATGTAGATTCCGGTACCATGGTCGACACCTGGGCAACTGTCGGATCATGCGCCCAGATCGGTAAAAACGTACACCTCAGCGGAGGAGTGGGTATCGGAGGAGTACTGGAACCGGTACAAGCAGCACCGGTCATTATTGAGGATAACTGTTTTATTGGTTCCCGTTGTATTGTAGTAGAAGGAGTACACCTGGAACCAGAAGTGGTGTTAGGTGCCAACACAGTTATTACTGCCTCTACGAAAATCATCGACGTCACAGGCAATGAACCCATAGAATATAAAGGATATGTTCCAGCCCGTTCAGTCGTTATCCCCGGTACACGCAAAAAACAATTCCCTGCCGGAGAATACGATGTCCCCTGTGCGCT
>URJC01000441.1 GCA_900548135.1 uncultured Odoribacter sp.
CTTCAAACCACCTTTGCCGTAACCGATCAAATTCTGTCGATCTAAAATTGTAAATCTGTCATTTATCAGTTGACCGATCCAAAGCCAACAAATCATTCATATTGTAAATACCGGTTTTTCCTTTCAGAAATTCGGCTGCCAATACGGCCCCCTGTGCAAATCCCTCCCGGGAAAGGGCAGAATGACGGATTTCAATCTCATCCACCCCGGATTTATACGTCACGGCATGAATGCCGGGTATTTCTCCTATCCGTTTAGCCGTCACAGGCAAAACATTCCCCGGCATTTGTTCTCCATGGCTCAGACGCCAGGAATCATAACCGGAATGATTATCCAATATACCTTCCGCAATTGTAATCGCCGTCCCGCTCGGAACATCTAATTTATGAATATGATGAGTCTCTTCAATAAATACTTTATAAGTATCGAATCCATTCATCATTTTAGCCAAATATTTATTCAACTGAAAGAAAATATTCACTCCTATGCTAAAGTTTGAAGCATAAAAAAATCCGCCTTTTTTCTGCCGACAATTCTCCATCACTTCATCCCAACGCTCAAGCCAACCTGTAGTCCCCGACACCACCGGAACACCATTATCAAAACACCATTTATAATTTTCCACAGCCACATCCGGCCTGGTAAACTCAATAGCCACTTCGGCTCTCCTCAATTGCTCAGCAGTGATTTGGTCCCGATTGTTCTCATCAATGATCAACTCAATCTTATGTCCCCGTTCTATGGCAATCCGCTCTATCAGCTTCCCCATCTTACCATATCCTAACAAAGCTATATGCATCATTTTATCTATAAAATTTATGAGCTTCAAATTTAACACTAATACTTCATTTTATAATTAAAAGTATCAAGTATTTTTTCACGTATCATTGATCCCTATCTTTTCAACATTTATCCGGCTCTAGGAATTAATTCAAAATTCAGCTATTTTTCTTTCTATCGGATAAAAAATCCGTGTATCTGTCTGAATAACAGAGTAAAGCAGAAAGGAAGAAAGTTGTCGGTAACGATTTAGCGACTCAGTAATTGCACTGAACTGCTGCACTTTGCAGCTCGTCGAACAACATTTACGTAAATGTAGTGAATTTCAATAAACAATCTGAATTTCATAGAAAATGCGGACGGAATTTTCCCGTCCGCATTACTCATCATCATCGTCGTTTCATTTCTTTTTCATCGTCGCGCTGCATTCGCAGATTTAAGCGTTCACGCACTTTATCGAGGAAATAGGTAGGGCTATCTTTCTTGTAGTGTTTCATATCCAGATAGGCATCGTAACACTTTCGCTATTTGATTTCCATTCCGAATAACCGATTGCTATTTCTAAGAAACGTCCTTGTGTGTTACGTGCCGAATCATTTTCTTGGGGTAGGTATTTCCGCAATACGTACAATCGGATTCGCGTATAGCGTAAAGTCCGGAAAATCGCAATCCGGTCTCGTTCTTCGTTGCAAAACGATTGCAGGGCTTTGTTGAATTCGCGGAAAAGTTCTTCCGTAACAGCTTTCGAGGCGGTATCGACAAGATGATCCGCCGTAATATGATATGTCATAACTGTTCGTCTTTAATAAGTAAATAAATTAATTCCTTCGAGTTTATTAAAGTGAGGTTCGGAGGAAATTTATTTCTTATAAAACGAACTCTTACTTGCCATCGAAACCCGTATTGAGTAACAGTATCGCTTAAATATTAAAGGAATATAGCAATCGAAGCTCCGCAGGTCAGCGTATTCATCCATTCGGAGCTGTAACTGCTATGTGACGGAGATAAATTATAGTCGAAGAAAAAACGGATGCCGTAATGCTCTTTTGCTTTGAATGTCAATGAAACCCCGCTTCCGAAACAAACCCCGTTTTTCGCCGGTACCGTCTGCTCGGAAAGTTTCAGACTGGGATAATGCACATAGCCACCCACCAGTTTGCTGCCGACCAGCCAGCGTGCCGATAACGGATAGGAAAAATAGGCTCCTCCGCACAAAGACACCGCATCGAACGTATTATCCTCTGCGTCATCGTTGTTGACGATTATGGAGGTGTTGGAGACCGCGAAGCGTCCGCCCACGCCGATATAGGGATTAAAGAAATAAGCCCCTTCCACGCCGGCCGAGCTGCCGGAAGAGGTGC
>URJC01000442.1 GCA_900548135.1 uncultured Odoribacter sp.
TGGAGGTGATTGTCGGAGGGCATTCGCATACGGTCATTCGTGAACCGAAAAAGGTGAATGGGGTTTTGATCGGTCAGGCTGGTTCTAATCTGGAGTATGCCGGTGTGACTACACTTCGGTTTAAAGGTAAAAAACTGGTCGATAAATCTTATCAATTGGTGAGTTTGAAGGATATAGGAACTCCCGATCAGGAAATTGCTTTGCTGGTGGAAGAGATCAGTAACCGGCCGGAATTTAAAAAGATCATGGGACAGGCAGCAGAAGACCTGACCCGGAAAGAGGATGTCGCTTCATTGATGACCGATGCCATGCGTGATGCGGTTGGAGGTGATTTCGCTTTTTATAACAAAGGAGGAGTACGGCTGAATGAACTACGTAAAGGAGAGATTACCATGGAAAAAATATATAAAATGGAACCGTTCTCCAATTATATCGTTGTTCATGAATGGAATCTGAACAAGATGGAAGATTTTATCTTAAAAGATTATAACAGAGGGGAAGATCCCGGGAAACGCTATATCAATTACTATATTTCAGGTGGAAAATATGAGGTCATCCGGAATTTGCAAGGAGAGGGAATCGAGGTGAAATTTTATGACACCAGGGGAAAATGTTTGAAAGATAAACAAAAGAAATACAAAATTGCCTTTAGCAATTATGTGGCTTCTTCCAATGAGCTGGTAAAGGGAGGGGAGGTTACCGATATCTTTATCACCGATGCAATTGCTGTCTACTTGCAAAAACAAGGAACTGTAAAATATACTGAACAACGGGCTTTTGTGAAATAGAGTTGCCTGTTTAGTTTTTGGTGATGGTAAATTCTTCGATACCCAGGGTGTTGTAGACTTGTTTCAACTCTTTTTCGTTATCGGAGATAATCAGAAGTTTATCGTTTGGAAATAACTGAGAACATCCGTTCGGTACAAAAAAATGATTGAAGCGTTTGACGAGAACGACCAGGGTATTGTCGGGGAGAGGGATATCGATCAGGTGATCTCCTTGGATGAGCATATCCTGGGTGACTATGATTTCTGAAAATACGGATTTCACTTCCTCGGGTAGTTCCATTTCGAATTCCTTGGCCATTTTTTTATTTTTGGTGGATACGCCCAAAAGTCTGGCAATATGGGTGACACTAGTTCCTTGAATCAATAGAGAAAGTAGGGTGATGAAGAACACGATATTGAAAATCTGATGGGCTCCCGGTATGTTGGCGATCAGGGGATAAGTAGCGAAAATAATGGGTACAGCTCCGCGTAGACCGACCCAACAAACATATAACCGGCTTTTAAAAGTCATCTTGCGGAAAGGCAGGAGACACAATAAGACACTGACGGGACGGGCGAAGATGATCATAAAGATACCGATAAGCAGACCGAGCCAGGAGATGCTGATCAGGTCTTTCGGATTGACCAGTAAGCCTAGTGTAAGAAACATGATAATTTGGAAAAGCCAGGCTGTACTGTCGAAAAAATTGGTAATATTCTTTTTATATACGATCCGGCGATTCCCGACGACCAGTCCGGCAATATATACCGCCAGATAACCGTTCCCCTGAAGTTTCTCGGTAAAAGAGAAAGTGAAAAATACAAAGGTCAGAAGAACAATCTGGTAGAGGGATTGGTTGAGGATTCTGAAATGGTTTAACGTATAAACAGCACAGCGTCCCAATAAATATCCGGCAATTCCTCCGACACTGAATTGGATGAAAAATGAAAGCAGCACCTGTCCGAAACTGAACTCTCCCGATTGAATGATTTGGATCAATAAGATGGTCAGCATATAGGCCATAGGGTCATTACTCCCGCTTTCTAATTCAAGCAGGGGACGTAGGTTGTGTTTTAGATTTAAGTCTTTGGAACGTAATATATTGAATACTGAGGCTGAGTCGGTGGATGACATAACGGCAGCTAATAATAAACATCCTAACAAGGGTGCTTGTGCTTCCGGGAATGCCCAGGAAGCGAGGAGATAGACAAAACCTCCTGTAAATGCCGTCGTTAGAAGTACCCCCAAGGTTGCCAAGGTAATTCCTTGGCCGATCACCGGTTTGATTTCTGTTATATTGGTGTCCATTCCGCCGGAGAAAAGGATAATACTCAATGATATAACTCCGATGAATTGTGCTGTTACCGGATTC
>URJC01000443.1 GCA_900548135.1 uncultured Odoribacter sp.
AAAAGCTACAGATATAGAATTTGTCAAAGCTTTTGACTCCAAAACTTCTAAAGTCGCCACCACATCCGGATAACCGGCATACGATTCTTTAAATTCATCAATAGTCATCAACCCCATACTAACATAACGCAGCGCAAATGTCATACTTTTGGTTATCGGGAACGGCGTGGGATCCACCAATTCTCCCGACCCTAAAGCCGCAGTGACTTCTGCAATAAAATTTTCTTCTGAAACAGATACGGACACCTCATTAAAAGTATAACACCCTTCACTGGCTCCCAACGGCAGACGGTAACGCAAATTTTCCGCCATCCAAGTCTGCCCGTTCACCACAATACATTGATAAGTTGTCATGTCGCGCTCATCCACGAAAGTTGTGCGGGTAACATCAGAAATTGGCAAAGTACCTGTGTTATCATCCGAACACCCATACCAAGACAACAATACACCTATAACAAAAATCACATTTTTCATAATGCCTCCTTTCATAATTCGACTCCAAATTCATTTGTCAATAAATCATACAGAATATCATACTTTTGCATCACCAATGGATAATCTCCCCACAAAGCCTCAAACCTGGCTCGTGAAAAACGTAACATCTCCGTCACGAATACCTGCAAATCATCTGCATTATCTAAAGGGGGAGCACCCACAGGATCTTTGGCACTTTGCATGACAAAACCCAAAGGACCGATTAATTGACGCACCGCATTTCTGAAAACTTCCACAAGCTCCGCATCATACTTCCGCAGTCCCCACCAATCATCCTGCAAACAGGAACAAGAACTATAAAGAGGAGCATTAGAAAATTTGGTGATTGAAACTTCTTCATAATTCCCCCAGTAATTATATTCCATATAAGTAACAGGCTCTTTTAAATTTGAAACCCCTAAAACTCCCCATGATTTACCGATAAAATCTTTCGACACCTGATGGAAGCTTTGGGCTTCCGCAGAATAATCGGCAATTCGCTGAATAATAAAAGTTTTCATGATTTCATTTGCCAATGATTCCAAAACGTCTTCATCAGAAGTATAAGAAAGCAAAAGTGAACGATAAGTTATGTCAAACTTTCCATCGGCAATAACATCGGTCGTTCCCCTCTGATCTGTTTTCGAATAGGAATTTGTCAGCAAAATGACTTGCGGATAAAGATTCTTGTTACATGAACTCAAATACTCTTCAACCACATCCAATAATTGGTTTTGCGCTGCCGGATCTGTCAGAAAAGAATATTCATAATCCAGATTGTTATATCCTGTAAAACTGTAAGCAGGGTCTATCCGCTCATAAGTAAAGACAGAATCTCCATGTACATCCGTTTTTACAAACACTTTTCCAATGGTGTCATTGAAAACAACCGTTACTTTATATTGGTCGTAAATGTCATACACACGCTGCCGTATCGGATCCGAAGTATTATTTTCCACGGCATACAGATTCTCCGGTTTCAGTTCCGGCGTAATGCTGTCTTCCTTCTGGCAGCACCACAGGCCGGACATCATCATCAACAACAATAATAAATTTTTCATAGCCATTTCTTTTTTAATTACATACCAGGTTCTACTTCTTCCTCATCATCCGGGAGAATTGTTTTTATGTATTCGCGTATTTCCCGGGGATTATCCGGCATCCCTGTATCAAAATTCAACACATCCCTGGGAATCGCAAACGTATAAGCCGGATCACCGATGTCTAATCTGTAAACTTCGGCAGACTGGAATATATTGCGGTTGTTTGAATCATACAGAGGAAAAACATGTTCTATCGCCTTTTGATAAGGAGCTTTTACACACACGGCATAACGCCTCAGGTCAAACCAGCGGTGCCCCTCGAAACACAGTTCCCGGCGCCGTTCATCGCGCACCGCCTGAATAATTCCGTCTGCATCGAAGTTTTCATCCTCATGGTCTTTTATACGCATAGAGCGTAAATCATTCAAATACGTGGCAGCCTTACCGGGCTCATCCAGCATGGCATAAGCTTCGGCAGCATTCAGGTAAGCCTCCGCCGTCCGCAACATAAAAACATCCCCCAGATAGGACGGATCCTCGCCCGTATCGTATTTGTAGTCCAAACCGACACTGTCCTTCAAGGTCGTGAAATAAGTTACCTTCCGGTAATCCGTGTCGTCAT
>URJC01000444.1 GCA_900548135.1 uncultured Odoribacter sp.
ATTACTGCAGCTCTGGGTGGAGGAACAGGTACAGGGGCAGCTCCGGTGATTGCCAAATTGTCAAAAGATATGGGGATTCTGACGGTCGGGATTTTTTCGGTGCCGGCACGTTTTGAAGGACCTAAACGCTTGGATCAGGCCAGGGAGGGATTACGGAAACTAAAAGATCATGTGGATTGTCTGATTGTAATAGACAATGAAAAGATCAAATCAATTTATGGTTCCCAAACAATTTCGGCTGCTTTTGCCAAGGCAAATGATGTGCTGAATATTGCAGCTAAGGGAATTGCTGAAATTATTACCTTGCCTGGATATATTAATGTGGATTTTGCAGATGTTAAAACTGTGATGACAGATAGCGGGGTTGCTATCATGGGTGCTGCCCAGGCTTCAGGAGAAGACCGGGCAATCCGTGCTATCACAGAAGCACTTGAAAGTCCGCTGTTGAATAACAATGATATTTTAGGAGCCAGGGATATATTGCTGAATATTACTTCGGGTACAGATGAGATTACTATGGATGAAATGTCTCAGATCACTTCGCATATCATCCGTAAAGTGGGTAACAATGCTGCCGTGATTTGGGGAGTGGGAACGGATTTGAATTTGGGAGATGCTATATCAGTCACTATCATCGCGACAGGATTTCCGACAGGGGATGTGGATGTTCTTGATAAAGAAGGAAGTACTTATAATCTTACTCAGTCGGTTGTCCTGAAAGAGGAAGATGTGGTGTTGAAACCCGGGTTGACGATAGCTAAAATTCGGGAATTGGAAAATACTCCGGCTTTTGAGCGGAGAGATTTGAGGATTAATTAGAATGGAATCAATAGAAAGTAGGGTGTCTGTTAGTACTTTCTAATATAAAAAAGGCGGGAATACTGCCGTAACATAGTAACGCAACCGGAGGTTGCTTGTAACGCAGCCGACGGCTGCATAAAGAAACGAATGGAAAAATTTAAAGAATTAGGATTAGAAGGAGAAATTCTAAAAGGTATTGAAGATTTAGGATTTGAAGTACCCAGTCCCGTACAGGAAAAAGTGATCCCCGTGATTTTAGGGGAAGAAA
Source organism: uncultured Odoribacter sp. (assembly GCA_900548135.1). Classification (GTDB taxonomy): domain Bacteria; phylum Bacteroidota; class Bacteroidia; order Bacteroidales; family Marinifilaceae; genus Odoribacter. The sequence goes on from URJC01000444.1 coordinate 1,070, forward strand.
ACGATCTGGTGGTTTTAGCCCAGACAGGAACAGGAAAAACAGCTGCTTTTGGTTTGCCGCTGATACAGAAATTAGACACTTCACGGAATGAGATTCAGGTATTGATATTGAGTCCTACACGGGAACTGTGTGTGCAAATTGGAAAGGATTTGCAGAATTACGCAAAATACCGGAATGATATCCGGGTGACTTGTGTGTATGGCGGTGCTGAAATCCGGCGTCAGATCCGGGAGTTGGAGAAAGGAGTGCATGTATTGGTGGCTACTCCGGGCCGGCTTTGTGATTTGATTAAACGTCAGGCGGTCAATATAGATCAGGTTCGTGCAGTGGTATTGGATGAGGCCGATGAGATGTTGAATATGGGTTTCAAGGAAGACTTGAATTTTATTTTGGATGAAACTCCTGAAACTCGTAATACTTATTTGTTTTCGGCTACCATGCCTAAAGAGGTGGAACGTATTGCTAAGAATTACCTGTATAATGCGAAAGAAATTTCTACAGGTAAGAAAAATCAGGGAGCTGATACGGTCACTCATGAATATTATCAGGTAAGGGCCAAAGATTGTTATGAAACTTTGCATCGGGTGATCGACTGTGCTCCGGATATGTATGCCATTATCTTCGTACGTACAAAGATGGATGCCCGTGAGATTGTACGTAAGTTGCAAAAAGACGGGATTGAATGTGACGCTTTACATGGTGATCTAAGCCAGGCACAGCGGGACGAAGTGATGGAGCGTTTTCGGGCTAAGCGCCTGAAAGTGTTGGTGGCAACAGATGTAGCTGCACGTGGATTAGATGTTGATAATTTAACTCATGTGATCAATTACAATTTGCCGGAGGATGTGGAAAGCTATACACACCGGAGTGGACGTACTGGACGTGCCGGCCGGGAGGGGGTTTCCGTGGCTATTATCAATTCGAAAGAAAAAGGTAAGTTACGCCGGATTGAGAAAATCCTGAAAAAACAGTTTCAGTACCGGGAAGTTCCTGGAGGTGAAGAAGTGTGCCGGGCACAATTGTTATTTTATGCCGATAAGATTATGGCAGCCGAACCCAAAGAGAC
>URJC01000445.1 GCA_900548135.1 uncultured Odoribacter sp.
AATCAAATCCAGGGTTTGTTGAATAAATGGATATGCTGCCGTAACCTCATATGTACCAGATGCCTTATTCCAATATCCCAATTGGTAAATATCCTCTCCCTTCGGATAACAACGGTCAAAACTAAAATCATAGGCAGCCTGTTTCAATACCACATACAAAACAGCAAAAGCAATGGATAAACAAAATACATTCAAAAAAACTGCTGCTTTTTGCCGGATGATTAAACGATATATTAATTTCAAACTCATTGTTTTTCAATTTATACATAAAAATTTATAATTCCGTTCTTTATTTCCAATCAAGAAACTTTTATTTATATTTTCTAACTAATTTTATACCAAATTCAACATATCGCTAATTTTCAGCTACTTAATAATCATTTCTTTTGTAAATCCTGTCTAATATTTAGACATCATTGTCTATTTATTAGCCAGCTTCCTCCAATAGTAAAATGAATAAAACACTATTTATCAACAAATTAATTATTTTGGCATACATTTCGTAAAAGAGAATAAAAAATGGAACTATGATCAGAATTGAAAACCTTAGTAAAGTATTCCGCACCGAAGAAGTGGAAACTACAGCATTAAATAACGTATCCCTTAATGTAAAAAAAGGAGAATTTGTGGCCATAATGGGCCCATCCGGATGTGGCAAATCAACCTTATTAAACATCATCGGTTTATTAGACAACCCTACAGAAGGCAATTATTATTTCAACGGTCAAGAAGTTGGACATCTGAAAGAAAAACAACGTACCCAAGTCCGGAAAGGAAATATCGGTTTCGTATTCCAAAGTTTCAACCTGATCGATGAACTGAATGTATATGAAAATGTAGAATTACCTTTGATTTACCTGAAAAAGAAAGCCAGTGAAAAGAAAAACCTGATAAATCAGATGCTGGACCGTATGAATATCAGCCATCGTGCCAAACATTTCCCCCAACAACTATCCGGAGGACAACAACAAAGAGTAGCCATCGCACGTGCAGTCGTTGCCGGTCCCCAGTTAATCCTGGCCGATGAACCAACCGGAAATCTGGATTCTAAAAATGGCGCAGAAGTAATGAATTTATTGACAGAACTTAATCAAGAGGGTACAACAATCATTATGGTGACCCACTCCCAGCACGATGCTTCTTATGCCCATCGGATCATTAACCTTTTCGACGGTCAGGTCATCACAGAACAAACCATGAATGAATGTCTATAGTAATTTTCGAATTTTTCTTAAAACATAGGCCCGGAATCCATTTAAAACTGTAAATCTAAAATTAATAACTACTTTTGTACCTCATAAATAAGGACATCACTTATGACTAAAGCAGGAACAATCCTCGTTGTTGACGATAATAAAGGGGTACTGGCTGCACTCGAAATGTTGTTATCCGGTACGTTTAAAAAAGTAGTAACCCTGAGTAATCCAAACCGCATCCTGTCTGTATTAGAAACTGATAACGTTGACGTATTGCTGCTGGATATGAATTTCTCTGCCGGCATCAATACAGGTAACGAAGGAATTTTCTGGCTGGGAGAAATCCGTAAATTCTCTAAAGAACTTCCTATCGTACTTTTTACTGCTTATGCTGACATCGAATTAGCCGTAAAAGCAGTGAAAGAAGGAGCCACTGATTTTGTTGTCAAACCCTGGGATAACGCAAAACTCATAGCTACCCTGCTTGCTGCCTACCGTTTGAACGAAACCCGGAATCAAGTGAAACACCTGAAAGAAAAAGAAATCATATTAAAAGATCAGTTGAACGCTGAAAACAACCTGATTTGGGGTGAATCACCTGTTATGGAGCAATTACGGACCTTAGTGCATAAAATAGCAGCAACAGATGCCAACGTATTGATCACAGGAGAAAACGGAACCGGCAAAGAAATGATTGCCAAAGAAATTCATGCTTTCTCTGAAAGAAAAAATGAAGTTATGATTTGTGTCGACATGGGAGCAATCAGTGAGACCTTATTTGAAAGTGAATTATTCGGACACGTAAAAGGGGCATTTACCGATGCCAAAGAAGACCGTACCGGCAAATTCGAAGCAGCTAACAAAGGTACACTATTTTTAGATGAAATCGGAAATCTTTCATTCGCACTGCAGTCTAAATT
>URJC01000446.1 GCA_900548135.1 uncultured Odoribacter sp.
TCGGCTGGCGAAAGCTTCTTTGGTGGCATATCCCATATGAGGAAGCATCAATAAGTTGGGAGCATTGAACAATTCGAAATTTGCCGGTAACGGTGGTTCTTGATCATAGACGTCAACAGCAGCTCCGGCTATTTGTCCTTTTTTCAACGCGTTGTATAGGGCTGTTTGATCGACGATGGGGCCCCGGGCGGTGTTGATCAGGATCGCATGGGATTGCATTTGTGCAAATTCGGTTGTACTGATCAGATTTTTAGTGGTATCTGATAACGGTATATGTATGGAGATGATGTCAGACTGGCTGAGCAAGGTGTTTTTATTGACTTGAGTGACTTGGGGAAGATTCTTAGGGCTGCGGTTGTAGCCCAATACCTTGCAGCCAAAAGCCTGGGCTAGTAATGCAACCCGTTGGCCGATAGCGCCTAGTCCGATGAGGCCCACTGTTTTTCCGTGCAATTCACATCCCAAAATACCCTGGCGGTCTTCGCATATACGTGTGATTGCATCTCCGCCTACGATTTTACGGTAGACGGCTATCATCATACCTATTGCCAGTTCTGCTACGGCTTGTGTGGAATAACCGGCTGCATTACAAACGACAATGCCCCGTTTACGACATTCTTCCAGATCGATATGGTCAACTCCTGTAAAAGCTACAGAAAGCATTTTTAAATGGGGACATGATTCGAAAAAACGTTTTTTCAATGGTATGTTACTGATAACAAATATATCAGCATCTTTTGCCCGCTCTATCAAGATGTCTTCATTTTCATTCCTATCCGGATAAAAGGTAAGAGTATGACCTTGTTTTTTTAAGGTATCAGTTTGTGCGTTTAAAATGCATTCGCACATACCTAATGGTTCAGCAAATACAATTTTCATTTTATTTTTATTGAAATATTATTTCACATCACTGCATTAGTTTGCTATGGTGACTTCAATACCCATATCTTCCAGTTTTTTTACGGTTTGTACAGGGACTTTATTATCTGTGATAATCTGGTCAATGGCTTCCAGACCGCAAATTCGTCCAAAACCTCTTCTGCCGAATTTAGAAGAATCTGTTAATACAATTGTTTTTTGTGCAGCCCGGATCATGCTTTTATTCAAACTGGCTTCCAATAGATTGGTGGTCGTCAGACCATAATCTAAATCAATACCATCCACCCCGATAAAAAGTTTACTGCACGAAAAGTCTTCCAGCATTTTTTCTGCATATTCACTGACTACAGAAACAGAACTGTTTCGGACCAATCCTCCCAATTGTATGATGTCAATGTTTTTATAACGGGCGAGCATTGAGGTTACAGTAATGGAAGACGTGATTACTGTAAGGTGTTCCTGGGGAACAATCTCATGTGCCAGAAAAAACATGGTTGTTCCGGAAGCTATGATGATGGTATCATCTGGTGAAATCAGAGAAGCTGCTTTTTTTCCTATAGCCTGTTTTTCTTCAGGGTTTAGTTTCTCTTTTTCACTCACATGGCGGTCATTGATATAGGGATTGATCAGGATGGCACTGCCATGTGTACGGAACAAAAGTTTTTTTTCTTCCAGCAAAGTCAGGTCTTTCCGAATGGTAACGGAAGAAACTTTCAGTATTTCTGCCAGATCTGAAACCGGGACTGAACCGCGTTGTTTCAGTAACTCTAAAATAGCATTATGTCGTTCAGCCAAAGTCATAGGTTTATATTTAAGAATGTAGTAAAAACACCACTAAGATATGGAATGTTTTTTTTCCGAGGAAATAACTGACTTTTTATTTTCTTTACCGTATAAGATCATAATTAAGTTAAAATGAGGATGAATACTCCATGATAAACGATCATGTGCGAATCCGTTCGCTGGTTAGATCGCGGAAAATGACAAATCCAGGCGGGTTTTAGGATTTGTTTTGAAATTTTAGGTTCATGTTGATGAATTCGCTGCCGTCCGGTCAGTCAATAAAGTCCGGTCAATTTAAGTTTAAATCTACGGCATTGTTGGTAGATTTTTAATTCACAATACGGAGAAACAAGATAGCTATGAAACGAGAAGAATTAATAAAAAAAATTGCAGACCCGTCCAAAGTATGGGATGTTGTTGTTGTCGGAGGAGGTGCTACCGGGTTAGGGGTGG
>URJC01000447.1 GCA_900548135.1 uncultured Odoribacter sp.
CGTCGCAACAATCAATCCGATAATCCGGATCAAAGGATTCATAAAATTATATTTAATCAGAAAATTTCCGATACGACGAGCTTCCAGCATAAATATCAAATTAACAACCAAAGCCATCAAAATAGCCATAATAGTAATGAAACGACTGTATTGTACAGGGAAAGTCACAGCCGCAGTTATCGTTGCAGGTCCGGCTATCATTGGAATAGCAATAGGGACTGTAGTCAGGTCGGCAATTTTAATATGTTCATCCACTTTCATAAAGAAACCTTTCAACAAGCCCGACAAACCATTATACACCAGCACAGCTCCACAAGTAATCTGAAAAGAATACAATTCCACCCGGAATACATAGCTAAAAGTCAATTCCCCTAAATAAATAAAAAAAATCAGAATCAACATAGCTGTAATGGTAGACTTCACCGAAATATACCGCAATTCAGCAGGAGTGAAACGTTCCTGTAAAGAAGTCACAATCAACACCTTTTGAACAGGGTTCACCAATGCCAATATTGCGACAAAACAACTCAATATCAAATTAAATTTCATAACATCCTCCGCTTTAATCCTAACAAATGTAGGCAAAGTTTACCAACCCGTAGCTTCTCATACCCAAAAATAAAAATGTCTTTTTCCTCCCATGTAAGGAAGAACTCTTCCCAGCGGGTAAATCCTATTTTTAAAAGGAATCTTTACTTAAAAAATCCAGACGTATCGGACTAAACGTATCCAACAACATACCGGCTTCCAAACAAATTACCCCATGGCAGGTATCCGGAGCCACGTAAAAGCTATCCCCTTCCCCCAATACCTGTTTTTCACCGTTAATTTCTACTTCAAACCGTCCACTAGCCACATAACTCGCCTGGGAATGAAAATGAGCATGGGGAGTTCCGATTGCCCCTTTTTCAAACTTCACTTTCACCAACATAATTTGTCCGTCATAAGCCATGACCTCCCGGCACACTCCCTCTCCTGCAGGTTCCCAAGCCGTTTCCGATTCCAATATAAAATTTGCACTTTTTGTTTTCATTCGGTTTATATTCAAATAATAGTATATTAATCAATTCTGTTCCAACCCATAAATCCTGAATACCGGAACCTTCAAACGTCATGCTTCAATACCCAAAAATTTCTTCTGTTGTCACCCGCTGTACAGGTCCATAAGACGACAATTGAGACATATCAATATCTTTTTCATTTCCCAGTATGCAATAGGTATAGGTTCGGTCTTTCACCCATTTTTCCTGAAAAGCCTTTACATCCGCCAATGTCAGTTTCTGTACTTCCTCAAACAACACTTTCCGCATATCGATATCCAGTCCAAGATCCTGAGCTTCCAAATAACTATTGAAAATCGCACCACCCACAATACGGTCAGTACGCAAGCGGGCTAATAAACTTTCTTTAGCCAGATTAAAAGCAGCTTCCGATTCCGGCATATGATTAATAATCTCAGTGAAAGTAGCCAAAGCGTCTCCTATCTTATCATTCTGGGTTGCAATAAAAGTATTGTAGGTATAAGGATGGTCTAAACGGGAAGGTTGATTCATACTAGCCCCGGCAGTATAAGCCAGGCTCCGCGCTTCACGCATCTCCTGAAATATAATTGAATTCATCCCTCCGCCAAAATACTCATTGTACAAGGATACAACAGGATATACCGATAAATCAAATTTCTCTCCCCTATTCGAGATTGCCGACATATATACCTGAGCAGCATCATAAGGCGCAATAATCACTTTATTAGCCGGAGTCAACCGATATTGAAAAGGGTCTTTTTTATCTACTTTTGTCAATTTCCGGGGTACACGATGCCATTTATTGATAGCCTCAACCACATCTTCTTCGGCAGCAGGTCCATAATACAAAGCAGTATGTTCCATTTCATTCAAAAAACGGAGAGGTTCCAACACTTCTGCTGCCTTTAAACGCTGTAATTCTGAAACAGACAATATATTAGTAGCAGGCGATTCAGGACCGTACAATCCATACTGCACCAACATCTTGAAATTAGCCTGCTGATTCAGTTTCCGGTCAGCACGCATCTTCAAGATATCGGCTTTCATCATTTCCCATACTTGCTCGTCGGGTTGCATATC
>URJC01000448.1 GCA_900548135.1 uncultured Odoribacter sp.
GATATCAATCCCAACGTATTTTTTACTCTCCGGACAGATGCCACACACAACAACCGCAGTATTTTTTCTTCCCTGAACAACGTATAGTCTGGATAAAAACGATCCAGATCTACAAAATTGGTAATCGTAACCAATTTCTTCCGCAATGCAGGAATATTCCGGGCAATAAAATCGCTCTCTGCATGAGAATTAGGAACTACATAATCGCTAAAACGATACAAAAAGAATTTCAAACGTGTCTTCAAATCCAATCTTTGCGTCAAACTCCTTTCCGAAACAATCAAATGAAATCTTCTGCCTGCCAAACGGATCAAACAAGCTAACATATTGGCTCCTCCCATATAAGAAATAACTGCGTCCGGGCCAAAAGACTTTATCGTTTTAAATACCTTTATAAATTTTTCATCAACACGATTAGCCCCCCCGACATATCTATAAGCCACTCCTTTCTCCTTCAAAAAAGGTACAAAAAAATGGTCGCCATGATAATAAACGACCAATACATCATACCCTTCCTTTTTCAACAAACTTGCTAACCCGACCAATTGCCGTTGAGCCCCGCCGGAACCAAGGCCATCGATTAAACAAAGAACTTTCATAAATACCATTAAATTTATTACCAGAAAAAAGCATAGGGAAGTATACCGGAAGAATTATTGGCAAGATAAATCCATATAAAAAAAGAAACAGCCCCCATTACTACTCCCATTTTACAAAAGAAAGCAAGATACCTGTCTTTTATGAAAGACAATACCTCAGGTATAAAAACGACAATAGCAATCTGATAATACAATACAACCCGGGCAAACAGACTGAATTGAAGAGAAAACAATTGCAAACAACAGGCCACAATCAACATTTGACAAAACACATCAAACCGCCTGTCTGCAATATGATTATACTGACGAACCAATAAACCTCCAAAAGTAATTGCCAACAATAACAAAAGCATACTATATCCTCCTTCACTCTCCATCTTTCCTTCATAAATTGAATAATACTTTTCAATCAACTGCAATAACACAAATTTTCCCGCAAAAACCGATAACAAAAAGGCAAAAGCCAAAAGGCATATGAAATAACCGATACTGATTTTAAAACGACTTAAAGGATACAATAAAAAAAACGCAATTGCCGTATAATGAAAGCATACGGCAATCAACACACACAGGGCAAACTTCCTGAAATTCCGGTTTTCTACATATTGAATACTATTCAACACACAAACAATCGCTAAGGATTGCCGTAACATGGAAAGCGAAGTAATATAATATCCCATGGCTATCAGCAAAAACAAACTCAACCATGCCGTTTTAGAATAAACCCGGATAAAACGGACATAACCTAGCGTAACAACCAATCCCACTCCGACAAGCAGTACCCGTTCATCAAAAGAAACAAGTGACAATATTTTATTCAAAAGAACATAGCCATACTCCCAAGGATACATCCACAATTCGCTCCAGGGTATTTGGGAAATAGTCAAAAAAGCAGGAATATAATTCTCCAAATCCCCTCCCACCGTCGTCGCCCGCAAGGCTGCTGTCAGAAATAACTGCAACCCGGCCAAACCGCACAAAATCCGATTCTTTTTCCTATTGTCAATACCTGCAAAATAAAAAAGCAAAGCATATAGGGGAATGGAAAACAAATTCAACAAATACACTGTCATTCCAATATTTTTATCAGATCTTCAATCTGCCATTTCTGCGGGTCAAAAAAGCCGTCATGCCATTCCAGATTCTCATCCCAAAAACCGGGACATTTATCCTTATATCCGGCCAAAGCATACCCATAACTCAGCTCAACCACCAAAGGATGATTTCCGGTATCAAACACAAAATCCAAAGCCAGGCTCTGCGCCCTGACTTTCCGGTTTACATCGAAAGCAATACGAACACAACGTTCATCAATTTCTTCCCGTGCATACAAAATATGTCCGCTTCCCGATGCCCGGAAATCGTTCTCCCGTACCAAACGCTTGATTCCGAAAGCCCGTTTCCCGCACACTATAATCCGAATATCAAAAGCATTATCAGGTATAAATTCCTGAAAATACACATACCCCTTTTCTCTGCCATGCAGCCGGGCATACTCAGT
>URJC01000449.1 GCA_900548135.1 uncultured Odoribacter sp.
GATGCTGGAAAAAATATTTTAAAGTGAGGTAAGACATGAAGCTGAGGGGAAAATTTTGGCCGTAGATGATGAAAGGGTGTATTATTGAATCAATAGAGAATTGATAGGGTGTGTGTTAGCTGTATGAAATAGAAAGCTGTCAGTATTTCTGATGGCTTTTTTGACAAAAAATAGTACATTTGTTCACTATGCCTCCCTGTTTGTGGTTTGGGAATGGAATAAATTCTGTTTTGCAGAACGGATATATGACCGGGAGGAGAGATATTACAGGAATATGTTAAAATATATAAAGTAAACGGGTAATTCAAAATTTATTATTATGGAAGAACAAAAACAGAATCAATTGGAAATAGATTTGAACCACGAGGTGGCTCAGGGAACTTATGCCAATTTAGCTATTATAGCCCATTCCAGTTCTGAATTTATTGTGGATTTTGTTCGGTTGATGCCGGGGGTTCCTAAACCGGAGGTAAAGAGCCGGATCATTATGACTCCGGAAAATACGAAACGTTTGATGCTGGCTTTGCAGGACAATATCCGTAAGTATGAACAGGATAACGGAGTGATCCGTTTGACTCAGGGACCGTCTCCCTGTGGCTCTGTCTTTCCGCTGGACCTGGAGCCGAAAGGACAGGCATAAATGGAAGGTCTGAAAATCAAGATGAATGAATCTTGGTTGATATGAAGAGGAGGGGAGGGGCCGGAGAGAAAATTTGTATTATCTTTGTCCGGTTCAAAATATGGGAGTTAATTTATAAAAAAAATAGAAATGACAGCAAATTGGTTTGAAGCGAAGGTGAAGTATATGAAGGTGAATGAAGATGGACGAGAGAAAAAAGTGAATGAAGCGTATTTATTGGATGCCATGTCTTATACAGAGGCGGAAAGTAGAATTATGCACGAGATGGAAGCTCTGATATCGGGGGATTATTATATCAGTAGCCTGAAAAAATCAAATATAACAGAATTGGTGCCTTCGGAAGATGAAAATGACGATCGTTGGTATAAGGCTAAAATAAGTATTATCGATGCCGATGAAGTCAGTGGAAAGGAAAAGTCTTCTGCACAATATTACCTGGTGGCAGCCTCGAATATCAACCGGGCATTGGAAAACCTGGAAAAAAGTTTATCTACCTTTGTCGTGCCTTATGAAATTAACAGCATTGCTGATACCCAGTTTATGGATGTGTTTCCTTATTTTTCAGATGAAGAAGAACAGATACCGGAGAATCTGAAGTTTTTAGAGAAAGAGGAGGCGGAAGAAAATGGGGAGATGGAGGATACGGAGGCTTGAATGAGCTGAATTATTGTGTTTAAATTCCGGAGTAGTCAAAATCCGGAATTTCTTTTAAAAAACAGTCGTTTTTATAAAGTTCGATATTATAGATGGACAGATTTGTGAGGGCGTATTATTAAATATTTCTTAAATTTTCGTAAACGTTTGTGTTTCATGCTTTTCTCAGAAAATGAGGAAGTTGTTTCTTTATCAAAATCTCTCGTTTTATCCTTTTTTCTTTTCTACCTTTGTAGCGCCGATAGATGAAAACAACCGTTTTTTACCTGTTCGTAAATTTGTAAAAAAACTCAGTGTAGGTTGTCTATAGGCTTTCACAAAAGATTTGAAACTTTGTTTTTCAAATTTGCGTAGCTTGAAGACTGAATTTAATGTCACTAAACATTTTAATATAATGAAAACACGTATTGAACATGATTTGTTAGGCGAGAAGGAAGTGCCGGTAGACGCATACTATGGAATACAAACCCTTCGCGGTATTGAGAATTTCCACAATATAAGCGGTATCACTATCAGTGATTATCCCAATTATGTCAAAGCCCTGGCTATGGTAAAATGGGCAGCAGCAAAAGCCAATCAGGAACTGGGAATTTTACCGGATGAAATTGCTAATGCTATTACCCGGGCATGTGAAGAGATTATCGATGGGAAATTGCACGATCAATTTCCGGTTGATTTGATTCAGGGCGGAGCCGGGACTTCTACGAATATGAATATTAATGAGGTTGTGGCTAACCGGGCACTGGAATTAATGGGACATCAGAAAGGCGAATATCAGTATTGCCATCCCAATAATCATGTGAA
>URJC01000450.1 GCA_900548135.1 uncultured Odoribacter sp.
TACCACAAAGACCATGGGAAAGGAATGGATTGTTACAAAGTGGGGCGTACTTTAGGTTCTGGGGCGATGGCTCCTTACATCGACGGTAAGATGGTGCTGGCTAATAATTATATCAAACAGCAGACGCTGGATAATGGCCCTATACGGATCAGCTTCCGTTTGGAATATGCTCCTTTTCAGGTTGGACAAGTTGAAGTGACTGAAACACGTACTATTTCATTGGATGCAAACAGCCATTTTAACCGGATTGAAGAGGTCTATGCCGGGTCGCCTGAAGATATGGCTGTTGTTGCCGGTATTGTGACCCGTCCGGAACCGGGAGATACATTAATGGATGCTTCCAATGGTGTTGTTGCTTACTGGGAACCACAAAATAACGACAATGGTGATAACAATGGGCATATCGGAATTGGTTTAATTTTCCCGGGAAATATGACGGATGTATTTGCTGAGCAAGGGCATTTGTTGGCTTTGACAACCTATCCCCGGGCTGGTAAACCCTTTGTTTATTATATGGGAACAGGTTGGAGTAAAGCCGGAATAGAATCAGCCCAGGCTTGGTTTGATATGGTGAATAATGAAAATGCGAAGGTGAAAAATCCTTTGGTGGTGAAAATACTTGATAAATAGAGATTTTTAATTTAAAATAGAAAATGAAAAAAGTTGTTACTTTCGGAGAAATCATGTTGCGTTTAGCAACTCCGGGATATTTGCGTTTTACCCAGGCGGGGGAATTTACGGCTACTTTTGGCGGAGGGGAGGCTAATGTGGCTGTGTCATTGGCTAATTATGGAATACCGACAGATTTTATTACCCGTTTGCCGGAAAATGATATAGCAAAAGCTTGTGTGATGGATTTGCGTAAATATGGCGTAGGTACTTCTGATATTATTTATGGCGGGGACCGTTTGGGAATTTATTTTCTGGAAACCGGAGCTGTTGCCCGTGCCAGTAAAGTGGTTTACGATCGTGCAAACTCTGCTATTGCTGAAATCAAACCGGGAATGATTGACTGGCGGAAAGTATTTGAAGGAGTACAGTGGTTTCACTGGACCGGGATTACACCGGCTTTATCCCAGGGTGCTGCAGATGCATGTCTGGAAGCTATTCGCGTAGCGAATGAGATGGGGATTACTGTATCTTGTGACTTGAACTACCGAAAGAATTTGTGGAAGTATGGTAAAAAAGCTTCTGAAATTATGCCTGCTTTAGTGGAAGGTTGTGACATCATTTTGGGAAATGAAGAGGATGCAGAAAAAGTTTTCGGAATCAAGCCGGAAGGTTTTGATGTAACGGCTACTGCTGGTGAAGTGAATGCAGCTGAATTTGAGTCTGTGTGCACTCAGTTGATGAAGCGTTTCCCCAGAGCAAAGAAAGTCATTATTACATTGAGAGGATCTATAAATGCAAATCACAACACTTGGGGGGGAGTTTTGTATGACGGCAGTAAGTTGTTTGTATCCCGTCGTTATGATATCACTCATATTGTTGACCGTGTTGGTGGGGGAGATTCTTTTATGGGCGGTTTGATCTATGGATTAATCACCTATACCGGGGATGACCAGAAGGCTTTGGAGTTTGCTGTAGCAGCTTCTTGCCTGAAGCATACTGTTTATGGTGATTTTAATCAGGTATCTGTTGAAGAAGTGGAGAAACTGATGAGTGGTGACGCTTCTGGACGGGTATCCCGGTAAAAACCGGAAACTGACAATTATTTATTCTAAGTTTATTAGATTATGAATTTATTTGATATAAAAGGCCGGGTCGCTTTGATAACCGGAGGATATGGTATCCTGGGATCTTCTATGGCACGTTGTCTGGCAGCAGAAGGGGCACATGTGGTGATTATTGGCCGGAATGAAGAAAAAGGACAACATTTGGTGGATGAATTGTCGGCAACAGGTACAGAAGCTTTGTTTTGCCAGGCTGATGTGCTGGACCGGGAAATGCTTGAGAAGGCGAAGACACAGATTTTGAATAAATGGGGACATATAGATATTTTGATTAATGCAGCTGGAGGGAATATGCCGGGGGCTACAATTGCTCCGGGACAGACTGTTTTTGATTTGAATATGGAACATTTTGTTCAGGTGA
>URJC01000451.1 GCA_900548135.1 uncultured Odoribacter sp.
CCACCCGCATTATCATAAATGGCATTAATCAAATTGATATCAAAATGATCGATCTCCCGAATGCCCCGGTTAATGGCAAAATCCAAGTCCTCCACCTGGTCCGTTTTGTAATCTTCGGCCTGTAAACCCAGGGAACGGGCTTTCATCCGGAGGTTCATATCTTTAGTCACTAAAATGACAGGATGTTCTTTCATCTTTCCGCTGATATATTCCGTTACAGCTAGTATACGATGATCGGGGGTATCTTCGTTAAAAGAACGCTTCATTTTTTCGGAAAATTCTACACCAGCCTGAATAAACAAACGTCCACGTCCTTTTCCCAGGGAAGCCCCTTTATTAAAAAAATCTTTTTCTGAAATTTTATCCAACTCACGGGCAAACTCACGGGCATGAAAATTGATCAGGTCATTCCCTTTCTTAAACTTATCCAATTCTTCCAACACCACAATCGGGACCACTATATCATTATCAGTAAAATTATAAATAGAGCGGTAGTCATGCAGGATCACATTCGTATCCAGCACAAATGTCTTTTTTCCTTTAGTCATAGCAAGATGATTTTGGTTATAAATTCCTTATAGAATCGATACCCCAAAATACAAAAAAAGTGGTAAAATACCACTTTTTTTATTGAAAGTTTAATTATAAAAAATCAATGTATAAATCTGAACATCCGATTCCAGCGAATTTTACTTAGGAATGACTTATCCTTATCGAGAGAAAGCCAGATAAAATATGCTTTTCCTACAATATGGTCCTCGGGAACAAATCCCCAATACCGGGAATCTGCCGAACAATGACGGTTGTCTCCCATCATCCAGTAATAATCCATCCCGAAAGTATAGCTGTCTGCCGGCTGTCCATTGATATAAATAACCGAATCCTTTATCTGCAAATCATTTCCCTCATATGTACCGATAATCCGCTCATACAAAGGAAGGGTCTTCATATTCAACTCCACCTTATCCCCTTTTTTGGGCACATACAATGGACCAAAATTATCGGCATTCCAGGGATAATTGACAGGATCAAAAGGAAAAATATCAGCACTTGGCTCCGTTTCCTCTGTTTTTACAATCTCAAGTACATTGGGAAATTTCTTCAGTTTCTCCACCATTTCCAATGTCAAAGGCATCACATAATAAGAAGAAGCTGACTGCATTCCGATATCGTCAAGGGCGATACCAAGATCCTGCAATTTGATCTTATTCAGAGGTGTTCCATTGGTCTTAATCGCATATTTAAACTGTAACTGTTCCGGGTTATCCGCCAATTCTCCATTCACATACAATTGGCTGTGTTTTATTTCCAGCACATCTCCGGGCATCCCAACCCCACGCTTAATATAATTCTCACGCTTATCCACCGGCCGGGTGATGATTCCAAAATGTTCCTGTATTTTCTGCTTGACTTGTTTAGCGGCTTCTTCTTCCGTCAGGGGCGTATCTTCCATCATAAAATAGCGCACATTATTACGCACCTGACTATAGTAATCCGGATTCTCCATCCCGATTACGACAGTATCTCCGGCAGGAAAGTTAAATACAACAATATCATTCCTCTTTATTTCAGTAGTTCCTGCAATCCGCTTATAAGGCCACCGGATCGCTTCAGAATACGCTTTTGTCTGTTTGGTAAAAGGCAAAGTATGATGAGTAAAAGGCACAGCCAGCGGAGTATTAGGCAACTTCGGCCCGTAAGCCACTTTACTTACAAAAAGATAATCCCCTACCAGCATGCTTTTTTCCATTGAGGAAGTTGGAATTGTATAAGCCTCAAAAAAGAACATCCGGATCAAGGTCGCAGCTACGACAGCAAAAATCAAAGCGTCGATCCACTCCACCGTCTTCGTCTGCTTCTCTACTCCTTTCTTTTTCCAAAATGCCCAATGTACCCGTTTGGTAATGTATATGTCAAAAATAACCGGAACCAGAATCAGCAGCCACCAACTCCCTACCCAATAAGTCCATAGCAAATAAACAAACAATACTATACCAAACCTGAACCATTTATTTATTAAAATATTTCTCATTCTTTTCCATTTTAATTTTACGAATTTACGATTCATCTGAAAACCGGCTAATCCGCA
>URJC01000452.1 GCA_900548135.1 uncultured Odoribacter sp.
TTCAAAACAGAATCAGCAGCGGCAATATCTCCCAGCTGATTCAATGTTTCCGCCAGCATCAGCCACAAATCAGAAGCCCGGTAAATATAGATATAAGCATCATGATCATACTCCTTATGCCCCTTAGTATAGCGATATATAGTCATTGCACCATTTTCTTCATGAATCGATGCATCTTTACGGTAATCTCCTTCTTCCTTATTTTTACGTTTTCCTTTATCATACTTTTCAATCAGTAAATCCGAAGGTTTAAAATAATAAACGTTGGGACTTAGATTAGAAAACCAATATTGCAGCTGATTGGTCTGATTTCTGTCGAAATCGTAAGGAACGGCAGAAACAGCTTCCTTACTGATAGCCGTTCCCGTAAATTCTTCTCCCCAGATAGAACCCCATTTAGAACCCTGGAACAGATCGCCCAACAACCAACGGGTATCGCTACCATTATTATTAATTACACCCTGACCGGCAAGAGTAAGGGCTAAATGACGGGCAGCCTCTACATAATTTCCATCCCACATGTAAAGCTCAGAGATCAGCGCATCCGGGTTTATCCCCATCCTATTCCAAGAGTAATCCGTATTATTCAGGATTTTGGTCCAATCCAAAGCGTGAAAAGCATCTATTCCCTCAACTCCGTTTTGCATCAAACCAATCAGGCGATCAATCAGCTCGTCGAATTTCAGGAGTTCGGCCTGGCTTAAATCAATATCCGAAGACAAAGCCATATCATGGTACACAGCTTCACCATATATTTTCCCGATATTCAGATAAGCCCAGCAATAGCTGGCCAAGGCAGAAGAAATCATCCCTTTGTAATAAGTTTCCTCTATCGCTTCGGGAGACTCCCGGTTGAACTCCGTTACATGACGTAGAAAATCGTTAACTTGCAAAATGACATTATAAAAAGCAACGGGATTCACCACCTCGTTGGAAGTACCAGCCTGATAGCGCCAAATCTCCCAATACTTTTCCCCCGCATTTGTAGTCGGCTCCATCAAGTCGGCACGTAACTCGGAAATCAGAAGTGCCTGTTCCGCCGCATCGCCTAATTTGGTGGAAATACCCAAAAAATTAGAATACACTTCATTCAAATTGGAAAAACTATTCTCTTCCAGCAAAGTATCGTCCGGATCTACATCCAGAAAATTCCCACAACCTCCAATCAACAAAGTGACGGCTAATGCACCTGTTTTTATGATATTATTTATTTTCATACTTTCAAATTATTAGATCGTTAGAAATTCAGAATCAAACCTACTTTTACATTTTTGGAAAGCGGGGTCAACCCCATATCCATTCCGGCATATTCCGGAGCATAAGTATATCCGAATTCCGGGTCCATACCTTTGTACTTTGTCCAGGTTAACAGATTCTCTCCCGTGACAAATACCTTCAGATTATTGAAGAAAAGTACTTTACCTCCTGTCGTATAACTAAGTGTAAGCTCTTTCAATTTCAGGAAAGAACCATCTTCAATCCAGCGTGATGAAAAGCGGCTATTTCCCATCGGATCGCCGTATATAGCTTTCGGAATATCGGTAACCTGCCCGTCGGAAGTCCAACGGCGCAAAGCAGTCTGCGACTGGTTACCAAAATCCGACATGCTTTCCATCTCCCTTCTCAAACCATTGTAAATTTCATTACCATAGCTATAAGTAAAATTAGCCGACAAACCGAATCCTTTATATTCCAACTGGGTATAAAAACCACCATAAAAATCAGGGGCAGGATTTCCTAATTCTACCATATCTTTTTCATTGATGGTCTTATCTCCATTCTGATCCTGGAAAGCAATATCCCCGGCACCAAACAAACTACCTCCGGCATTTTTCAACCCCAAGCGTCCGGCTTCGGCTTTCGAAGCGATCACCCGGTCTACCTGATATCCCCAGAAGACATTAGGAGCACTTCCCACACGGGAATTCAGCTGAACATCATCCATCACCTCAACCAAACGGCTTTTCGCTCCTCCTAAGGATTTCACCTCGGAAGTATAAGCAGCTATATTTCCCCCTACAATCCAACGAAAACTACTTTTATCCATCAAAGTCCAAGAGAAGGCAGCTTCTACTCCACG
>URJC01000453.1 GCA_900548135.1 uncultured Odoribacter sp.
TGTAGCCGATGGCGGATATCTCCTAATTCTGGAGATGCCGTATCTTTGATCGTTCCATGTTTGCTGACAATGGCTTCCAGACGTTGCTGAATGTAAGGGAAAAGTTGTATTTCTCCGGCTTTAGCCGTTAATATGGGATAACGCTCGCCTTTACTTCGGAAAAAACGTAAAATAGCAGTCAAAGATTCAAGAGAATTTTTAAAAGCAACCATTTCTGCAATTTCCAGAAAAAGTCCTTCTACCCGGATTTTGTTAAGAAATGGGCGGGCATCCCGGAAGTGATCGCCCGGAAAACCATCTTCTTCCCGTAAGATTGACATGAATTCATTAGTTTCAGCCAGTTGCTCCCTGATGAGCGTTGCATCTGACGAAAAATGCATGTCTTCTACTAATTGACGTCCCATATCACTCAGGCAGTATCCTTTTATATATTGCCTGATCTTGTCAAATTTAATCTTACTCTCAAAATTTTCCGGGTAAATCATGTATTCTTATAAATATTAATTTTTAATGTTTCCGTTTATAGTTAGTATTATTTCCGGTTTTTGGGGATCATTCGTGATCACCGTAATGGATTTATACTGCCTTCCGCTTTTTCCGCTGGAATCAAAAGTAGCCCGGATCGTTGTGGATTTTCCGGGTTCAATTGCTTTTTTTCCCAAAGTGACTGCAGTACAACCGCAACTAGCCTTTGTCTTGCGTATAAATAACGTACTTCTACCGGTATTCGTTAGGGTGAAATCACAGTTTACCTTCTCGCCTTGTTTGATCTCTCCGAAATGGATTTCTTTTCTATCCAGTGAAATTACCGGGGCATTTTCCAGTTCTTTTTTACTCAGTTGACTGAAATCTTCTATTATATTAGCAGTAACCGTTAGACGGTTAGCATAATTCCGGGAGTTGTTGATGTTCAGAATCAGGCTTTCATAGTTGTACCCATAATCGTTCTTTTTAGGAGCATCGTAAGTCACAATGAGGATCCCTTTTTGTCCGGGTTCTATTTTTTCTACCGGAATGAATCTGACATCGATATGTGATGGTTTATACTGTATGTCCAGGGTGACAGTTTCCTCACAGGTATTGAAAAAGTCAATGGTGTCGGAAACTACTTGCCAGGTGAAGATTTTTTCAAAATTGATATTTGTCTTTTTAAATTTCACCCCATTCATATCGTATTTATATAGTAAGGTTGGTTTGGCCGGATTGTCGACAATATTGCCTTTGAGATTTAATTCTAACCGGTTATTTTGAGCATTACTATAGAGTATAATTTTATAGTTGAAAGGCGAAGGAAAGCGGAGAGAAGGAAAAGTAACCTGGAGTTCAACACTTTTGCCTGGTGCCAGAGGTTCTTTGTTCCATTCTGTTTTTAAATTGGGATTTAAAGAGACTATCCGGCTTATGATGACTGGTTGGTTACCTTTGTTTTTAAGAGTATAAGCAACAGTTGTCGGCTGATCATCTGCTTGCAGATTTTTTAATTCAATAGTAGCTTGTTTGGCTTCCAGAATTCCCTGGGCAGATGTATAATTCGTGATAAAACAACTTACTATGATCAATAAAGACAATTTCATATTCATTTATTTTGTTTTTGCGATAAGCCTGTAATTGATGACCGTGTTTTTAGGATCATTTGTGATAAACTGGATAATTTTCGTTGTTTTAGGTGTGTTCCCGGTTTCAAAGGTGATGGTGGCTTTTGTCTTTTTGCCCGGTTTGATGATGTTTTTGGCCAAATGAATACTTGTATTACTGTCTGATGGCTTTGTTTTACGGATAATCAAGTCGGATTTACCGCTATTTTGGATATAAAAATCATGTGTCTGTGTACTGTTTTTAGCTAAGTTTTCCAATTGTACGGATTCTTCTGAGAATACGGCGACAGGGGCTTTTTCATAATTACCCTCATAGGATGAAAAATCTTCGTTGATGTGTACGGCAACTGTAATCTGGCCGACTTTTTGGCCATCTACATTGATTTCAACAGGGGCAGTGATAAATCCCCATTCTTCTTTTGCTGTTGCGTCGTATGTCAGGGTAATTTTTCCTTTTTCTCCTTTTTTCAATGTCGTAGGAGTA
>URJC01000454.1 GCA_900548135.1 uncultured Odoribacter sp.
CAGACAAACCAGCCCAATCAAAGCTGAAGTTGAAAAGTTATCCAGAAAAATCAGGCCAATCACACACAAAGGCAACCAAAATTTCTTCAACGCCATATCATCACACCCCCGATCGGTTTGAAAATCAGCCAATAAACGGGCAGTATAGATAACTACGGCAATCTTAGCAAATTCAGAAGGTTGAAAGGTCAAACCTATGACAGGTATTTTTATCCAACGTCCTGCTCCATTTATATTCGTACCACCAAATGCCGCGAGAAACAACAACCCCATAGCTATGACCAATAAAACCGTAGCATTCCGGTATAACCAACGCCACGACCAAGCCTGCATCACAAACAATACTCCAAAGCATCCAACCAACAAACTCACCTGCCTGCCCAAATAAAACAACGTATTACCCTCCTGTTTATTATAAGCCAATCTTCCGGTGGATGAATATACAAGCATCACCGAAAGAATCATTAGCACGATAATAACATACCAAAGAATCTTATCTCCTTTAAACGCTATTTTTTCTTTCCAATTAAACATGCAGTCAAAATTCAAATACCAGATGTCTAAAGGTTTCTTACCGCCTCTTTAAACAATTCACCCCGGTTTTCATAATTCTTAAATAAATCAAAACTGGCACAACATGGAGACAATAAGACCGTATCTCCCTCAACAGCATAACGGCGGGCAGCAGCCAGAGCATCAGCCAGATTATCCGTATCTACCACTTCACAAATGGTTTTAAAATTATCCATCAACTTCCGGTTATCCACCCCCATGCAAATCAACACTTTCACTTTCTCCTTCACCAAATCAAACAAAACACGATAATCATTCCCTTTATCAGTACCTCCGGCAATCCAGACAACCGGAGTCGTCATACTATCCAAAGCATACCAGGCAGAATCCACATTCGTTGCTTTTGAATCATTGATATAAGTCACCCCTTCTTTTACCGCCACAGTCTCCAGGCGATGTTCCACTTGCGGAAATGTCCGTAATCCCTCAGCAATTGCCTCTTGTTCCAATCCAACCTGCATACAAGCCAATATGGCGGCCATAGCATTATATACATTGTGACGTCCTTTTATACTCACCTCTTCTTTTCTTATCCGGAAATCTTTCCCTGCCCACTGGGCAACAATGCAATTTCCTTCCATCCAGGCTCCTGTTTTTTCCGGACTTCCACTATTTTCCTGTTTATATGTAAAACCTGCCATGGAAGGCACTACTTTCAAAGTAGCCAATTTATGAGCGACAGCTACACTGTCCTGTCCATAGATAAATAAATCTTCCGCACGCATATTATTCAAGATACGGAACTTTGAATCGATATAATTTTCAAATTTATGATCATAACGATCCAAGTGATCGGGCGTAATATTCGTCAACACAGCAATATCTGCCCGGAAACGGAACATACCATCCAACTGGAAGCTGGATAGTTCTACCACATACCACCCATGTGCCTGCTTTGCTACCTGTGCTGCCAGGCTCCGCCCCACATTCCCCGCCAATCCGGCATCTATTCCGGCTTTTGTCAATATATGATGGGTTAGTAAAGTAGTTGTAGTTTTCCCATTGCTACCGGTAATACAAATATACTTTGCTCTGGAATGCCGGCCGGCAAACTCAATTTCAGAAATCACTTCAATCCCTTGTGCCCGCAATTTTACAATCATCGGAACAGTATCAGGAATCCCGGGACTTTTAACCACCAAATCAGCAGCAAAGATTTTTTCTTCACTATGTTGTCCTTCTTCAAACGGGACTTCATTTTCTGATAAAGTTTTCCGGTTAGATTCAGAAATTTTTCCTTTATCAGACAAGAAAACAAAATATCCTAATTGACGGCCCAATATTGCGGCACCTACTCCACTTTCTCCTCCACCTAAAACAACCAGCCTCATACGCTTATTATTTAAATTAATGCTCAATATACCATTTATCTATCTCATTTTCAGTGTAACAATGGTCACTACTGCCAGAATAATCCCAACAATCCAAAAACGAGTCACAATTTTAGGTTCAGGTATGCCTTTTTTCTGAAAATGATGGTGCAGGGGAGCCATTAAAAAT
>URJC01000455.1 GCA_900548135.1 uncultured Odoribacter sp.
ACTATTTTCCGGAAATACTTTATGACAGTATTGTCTGCAATCCCCCCTTTTTCGTCCACTCTACCAAAACACCAAACCCTGGACGTACCTTAGCCCGTCACAATGACAGTTTACCTCTTCCGGACCTTATTCGAAATGTACAACGCTTGCTTTGCCCGGAAGGGAATTTTTGTGTTATTCTGCCTGTTAACGAAGCCCAGGAATTAATAAAACTGGCTCAAATCTGTCATTTATTCCCGGCCAAAATCACCCGGGTGATTCCCAATCCGGGAAAACCGCCTAAAAGATTACTGGTTAAATTCACATTCAAACCAGGCCCTACGGTCGAAGATGAACTCATTATAGAACTTAGTCGTCATTGTTATAGTGATAAATATAAAGCACTTACCCAAGCCTTTTATTTGGGTTTTTAAACTAATCCGGGATGAACTTGCAGTTTTTTTATACGATTTCAAAAACTTGTTTCAAAATTTATTAACTTTAGTAATACTATTTAAGAAAATATCTCTTTTAGTAAGAAACTAAATAAAATATTTAACTATCCCTTAACTCAGATATCTCCAAAGTAGCTCTATATTTGTCATGTCAGAACGAGAATAAAAGACACGTTTTTTTCATAAGTTTGTATGTTTAGGTTAGTAGTTAGTAATTAATAAGAGATCGGTTAACCGATCTCTTATTTTTTTCCTATCTTTAACGCATCAAAATTTAAATTATTCACAAACACAACAAATAACTAAAATGAAAAAAGAAGTTGCATTAGGTATTGATATTGGAGGAACCAACACAGCATTTGGTTTTATAGACAGGGAAGGAAATTATCTGGCAGAAGGCAATATTGCGACCAACAACCATGAAGACATTACCGACTATCTGAAGGAATTACATATGGAGATCGAAAACGTTTTAGATACGATCCGGGAGCAGGTAAAATTAGTGGGTATCGGAATCGGAGCCCCATGCGGGAATTATCTCCAGGGGACCATTGAATATGCTTCCAATCTGCGATGGCCGGGCGTTATTCCCTTTTGTGATCTCATGCAAGAATATTACCCCAACATACCGGTTCGCCTGACCAATGATGCCAATGCAGCCACGATAGGTGAAATGATCTATGGTGGCGCCAAGGGTATGAAAGTTTTCGTTATGGTCACCCTGTGTTGGCAGTGGTTTTGTATCCAATGGTCAATTAATCTACGGACACGATGGGTTTGCGGGTGAATTTGGCCACATCATCGTCTCTCCGAATGGACGTCAATGCGGATGCGGACGGAACGGTTGTCTGGAAACCTATGTTTCTGCCACGGGAGTAAAGCGTACGGCCTATAAAATGATGGCTAAATACAATTATCCCAGCGAATTACGAGCCATTCCATTCAATGAAATGACTTCTAAAACCATTTGTGAAGCAGCCCTCAAAGGAGATATGATTGCTATCAATACATTCAAATATACTGCCAAAATGCTGGGTGAAGCATTAGCCAATATTGTAGCAATCACAAGTCCGGAAGCGATCTTTTTAATGGGAGGACTCACCAAAGCAGGAGATCTGCTGTTTGGCCCAACTAAAGAGCATATGGAAATGAACATGCTGAAAATGTTCAGTAACAAAGTTAAACTGTTACCTTCCCAATTAACTAAGAATGTAGCCATTTATGGTGCGGCTGCTCTGGTTTGGAATGAATTGGACCAGAAAAAATAGATTCCAGTTTCTAAAGTAACGGTAAATGATGAACGATAACCTGCAAATCTGACCAGTTTAGTTGTCAGGAAATCCAAATCGTCATTCATAAATCGTAAATTAGTCTGAATATGAAATGAAGAAACAGAACCAGAGCGAAATAACCTTCACTTTCCTCTATTGTTTTGTTTCTTCTTATTTTTGAAATAGATCATGAAAAATATTCTTTTATCTCTCCTTATTCTTTTCAGTCTGTTCAGTTGCCAATCTCAGGATAACGAGTTAAAAATCACTGAATATGTAAATCCTTTTATCGGTACGGCGGACCACGGGCATTGTTTTCCAGGGGCTATTGTTCCGTTTGGAGGGATTC
>URJC01000456.1 GCA_900548135.1 uncultured Odoribacter sp.
TCAGTTCGGGAAAAGAAAACTCCGTTATTTTGCCCCTTATTTTCCCGGGAAAGGAGTTGTTTGTTATTACGAAATAGAAGGATATTCCGTGCAGAAAAGAAATGAGATTTATGCTTCTTCCCATCCTTTGTATAAAAATGATCCTTCAGAACGTTTGGTGGTGAGGTTAGGAAAAAAATATGTGATAGGGGAAGATGAATATTTTGTATTGGATAATGTAAATCCGTACCGGTATGTGGATTTGAAATCCCTGACTCATCCGGTTGGAAAGAAGATAAAAATTACTCCGTAGTATTGCGGGGGGAATTGTAAGGAAGTTCAGGTTCTGCAACTTGGGGTAATTCATTGGTTTCTCTGATATAAGACTGTGTTTTCCGGTAAAATTCCAATATCTGTCCGGAAAGAACACCTTCCAGGGCCAGTAATGTCTGTTCCCGTTTTTTAGGAACCAACTGGCATTCCCAGACTACCAGAACCCGCCAGCCTTGTTGTTTCAGCAGGGTGTATTCCTGAAGGTCACGCTCCTGATTTTTCCTGATTTTCTCTGTCCACCATTCAGTTTTAGTTTTCGGAATATGTGCTTTCGGGCAATTTTTGTGTCCGTGCCAGAAACACCCGTTGATGAAAATTACGGTTTTATATTTGGTAAAAACAATATCCGGTTTTCCCGGAAGTTTTTTCACGTTTACCCGGTAACGGAAGCCTTTACTAAAAAGATATTTCCGTACAATAAGTTCCGGTTTGGTATTTTTACTTCTGATCCGGGACATATTGTAGCTTCGGGTTTCTTGGGAATGAACGTCGGTCATAGTGTTCTCAAATATTCGAATTATTTTTTCGTAATGTATCTAATAATGTGTTTGTAAAGTTATAATGAATAAATGAATTTATGATATCTTTATCAATAGATTTGATTTTGGGGATACATTCGTTATTAAATTTATACCCTCTTTATTTTTGTTTTTATTTTCTTGTATGATTTTCTCAAGGATATTTATGATTTTAATTATTTCATCCTGGAAAAATAGAGAAGTAACCTGACTCATTTTATGGATACAAAAGGCTACTAACAATAGTTTATCATCCGTCTGCTGTGCATCGAATTTTTTATTTTGCAGGTAGATATTTTTTTGTATTTATCTCTGTGATTGTGGGCTAGTGCTTGATTGCTGTAAGAATTCATTTCTTTCCGAGCCATTAAAGCGGAATAAGCCGGTTTTGTCAGGGATTCTATTTGTAATATGGTTTCCTGATTTTTTGTTTCTGTCTTTACGCCGAAATAATTGTTCCATTCATTAATAAATGAAATAGCTTTGATTATAACCTGTGAAGCAAGGGCATGTTTGGAGATATACAAAACATTTGTCCGGATATGAAGGAGGGAGAATGTCGGCTCGGCCGTTTGTGGTGACATTAGAGGAGTTGATGAAGGGGTGAGTTAAGTCAGCTTCACCATTCCGATCAACTCACAAGCCTCTTCTTCCCCCCATTCGTCATGGGCGATCAAATCCTGGATGAGCGAAATGGCTTCCTGGTTGTAGGCGGATCGGATCTGGCCGGAAAAGGGCTGGCCGTGTTTCCGGCGGCTGTTGTGTTCCGGGGAATCGACTACAAAACGCCATTGCAGCACTTTCGGGTCTTTGGCGGGAAACTACTGATTGATTTCTAATAGTTGGTTACTGAGGCGTAAAATATACTTTTCTACAGGAATCATTTATTTTAGTACAAATTGTACAATTAAATTTTAACAAAAATTGTTTGGATGCGTACCAATATGTTTTTATTTTTGCCGGGAGAAAAATAAGTTGGATATGGAACGGTATATCAAAGAAATTGGAAAAATCGGCGTGGGGATGTTGGAGCGGCCCGATAGGAATGGAAAGGTACAGTATTTGCAATTGAAGCATTTTGATGAGGAGAGGAGGTTTATGGGGGGGGATATAGAACTGGTGGCGACTTCACGGCAGGTGTTGGAGGAAGGGGAGGTGTTGTTTGCAGCAAAAGGGGATAAAAATTTTGCCGTGGTATATACAAAAGAGATGGGG
>URJC01000457.1 GCA_900548135.1 uncultured Odoribacter sp.
ACTTTGTTTTCAGTCGTTCCGTATCATTCGTATATTGACAATATTTCCAGTAGTAAAGCATTGTCCACATCAACAAACCATGCTCTTTACCTACATTTGACACACAATCATATGTACTGGTACGCCCCATTACCGCACAGTCAGCAAATCCAGCGGGTGCATTCTTTTTCAGGTTCTCCACATTATTGTCCAGCATATTGAGCAAAGGCAATGCCAAATCAATATGATTGATCGCAAACATAGGCGAATAGGTTAGCTGTATATTCAGGTTCCACCAAATCGCAGGCCACGGAGTACGGTTGTGATACCAAGGACCCATTAGGTCTATAGGCATCCGGTCCTCCCGGGTTGCAGAACCTAATTTATACATCTGTGTCCAATAGAAGGAATCAAACTTATCTTCACCCACAGAAACATAACTACGGGAATAAAAACGATCCCACCATTCCTGATGTTCCTTTCTCACCGCTGTCTCTGGTTTATGACACACTTCCTCTATGTTACGTATAGCAGTCTTTTCCGTATCTGTACGGCTCTGAGAATATTCTATTGACAAAATCACCCTTTTTCTTCCTTTTTCCGGTATAACCTTCCAGACTGTAGTATACTCACCACCGGCAAGCATCGGCTGTTTACAGATATGATATTCTCCCTCCTGATATACTCTAGCAGCAGGATTGGGTCCGTATCCTTCCGGAGCCTTGTACATTTCTCCTTTAAATGCCGTACGCGGGCTGACAGAAATTGCAGGAACAAAACTCATCTCAGGCAATTCACCCTTTCCTTTCCACTCCACAATCAACACATTCTGACATGCCGGCATATAGCAATTCCACATCACTTGCCCGAACTGTCCGCTAACCTCTGCTTTCTCCAGATTAATGAGCATATCTGATTTACCATTCATAGGCAGCCGTAAGGTCCCTATAGGTAAACGGCAATGTCCGAACAATATGTTTTTCTCCTCCCGGTGATCCACAACATCAGCCCGTCCCAGTTCCCAACACAACACATTCCCTTTTTCCTTATATACCATGGCCCCCATAAATCCGTTCCCCACAAATCCCCCAGCATAATAATTATTTACAACTGAATCAAAGTGTATACTATATTTTTGCAAAGCATCCCGCGTCTCTCTCGATAATTTTCCAGCATTTACATGAATACATGCACACATTAACAAGATAAGATATATTCCTTTCATTGTTACTCAAATTTAACTAAACAACATCATTTCACATCCAAACAGTAAATTTACACTTTTAGATTAATGTATCTATTAAAAGCAAATTAAAATCAAAATTTACCATTGATTAGTCGGATTACATGATCCACAATCCAAAACTTCAATGTGCATGGTCTATCGGGAAGCTATCACCACTCCAGGCTTTCTGGCTTGTCCATTTAGTAGCCGGAGCTTTCCAGAACTCGTCTTCCGGAGACAACCCCAATTGCAGAAATCCAACGGAGCACAAATACAGACTTCCCGTACAAATATATCCTTCTCCTGTTTCAGGCTGATGTCCGGCAAAACCAATCTGTAACCATCCCTGCTCATCAAAAGTACCTGCTGCTGAAAACATATTCTTAGCCACGGCCGTCAAAGCACAACGAACCTGTGCAGGGCTTACCCCCTGTGGCAAACGATGTTTTAAAGCCATCAATGCCAGGGTTTGCATACAGCCGGTACGATAAGCCAAAGAACGTCCTATCGGCGGAAAAGTCCCATCCGGAGCAATAAAACGCTCCTGGATCTGAGCATAACGGACAGCACGATTCATAATCTTATCATAAGTCTTAACCGAACAACGTTTTTTAGACATCAAAACTTCGTGTATATCCACCAACATAGGTTGTATGACAAAACTATTATAATAATCCCAATGGAAATCCGGCCCATCCCCATATACTCCATCTCCTTTATACCAATCCTCATGCTTTACCAAGCTATAATCCAACCGCATGGCATCCCAAGGAGCACCCGCCCACAGAAAAAAACTTTCAATCATCCCTGAAAACAACAACCAATTATTTTGAAACGGTT
>URJC01000458.1 GCA_900548135.1 uncultured Odoribacter sp.
CTGGAAAATGTGCCGCTGAACCACCCGGATATCTTACAGGGTATCTGCGAAATGATCCGGGAAAACCTGAAAGATATCAAAGCCGATTATTAATAAAATGATAACCCTTAATAACAGCTCTATGGAAAAAATAAAATCACTGGCTGATCTGAAAAAGATCAAGGATGATGTACAATCAAAAATCGATTTGCGTGAAAAAAGCGAACATCCGGAGAATCTGATCCAGATCAAAATAGCAATGGCAACTTGTGGTATTGCAGCCGGAAGTAAAGACACCATGAATTATTTTCTGAATCATCTCGAAAAAAACGGCATTACAGCCATCGTCACCCAAACAGGATGTATGGGCTACTGTTTTGCAGAGCCGACAGTAGAGATTACTAAACCAGGACATGAGCCGATAGTCTTTGGACAGGTCACTTGTGAAAAAGCAGAAGAAATTATCCAGAAATACTTGAAAAATGACGAACTGGTTGAAGGCGTCATACCGGTAAACTATCATACCATCTAATAGGCAAACAGAAATACTGCAATAATTCAGTTTGTACAAAATAAGTGTGTGCAAATAAATATTAATCGATAAAAATGTTCTTATTATATGAGTTTTAAAATGCATATTCTTGTCTGCGGAGGAACCGGCTGGCGGGCATCTGCCAGTAAAGATATTATTTGCAGACTGGAAGAATGTCTGAAAGAAAAAGCGCTGGAAGATGAAGTGCAAGTGATTGCCACAGGATGTTTTGGGTTCTGTGAAAAAGGTCCTATCGTAAAAATCATGCCGGATAATACTTTCTATGTACAAGTTAAACCCGACGACGCAACAGATATTGTCAATGAACATATCATCAAAGGCCGGAAAGTGGAACGCTTACTATATAAAGAACCGACGCAGAAGAAAACAGTCAGTGACTCCAAGCACATGGAATTCTATAAAAAACAATTGCGTATAGCTTTACGCAACTGTGGTTTTATTGATCCGGAAAATATCGAGGAATGTATCGGACGTGATGGTTACTCAGCTTTGGCCAAATGTCTGACTGAAATGACACCGGAAGAAGTCATCGATGAAATCAAACGTTCCGGTTTACGTGGCCGTGGAGGCGGCGGTTTTCCTACCGGTTTAAAATGGGAATTCGCCCGTAAATATCAAGCCAGTCAAAAGTATGTGGTTTGTAATGCCGACGAAGGAGACCCGGGGGCTTTTATGGACCGCTCTATCATGGAAGGTGATCCCCACTCAGTCATTGAAGCGATGGCTATTTGTGGTTACAGTATCGGAGCCAGTAAAGGGTTGGTATATATCCGTGCCGAATATCCGTTGGCTATAGAACGGCTCAGCATTGCAATCAAACAGGCAGAACAATACGGTTTATTGGGAGAAAATATCCTGGGATCTGGTTTCAATTTCCATATCGAAATCCGTTACGGAGCAGGAGCCTTCGTCTGTGGTGAAGAAACTGCCCTGATCCATTCAATGGAAGGTCACCGGGGTGAACCAACTACCAAACCTCCTTTCCCGGCAGAATCAGGTTACCTGAACAAACCGAGCAATGTGAATAATGTGGAAACTCTGGCTAATATTCCCGTTATTCTCAATAAAGGGGCTGAATGGTTTGCTTCTATAGGCACCGAACGCTCTAAAGGGACAAAAGTATTTGCTCTTGCCGGAAAAATCAATAATGTCGGCTTAATTGAAGTCCCCATGGGAACCACTTTACGGGAAGTGATCTACGAAATCGGAGGAGGTATTAAAAACGGTAAAAGATTCAAGGCTGTACAAACCGGAGGACCTTCCGGAGGTTGTCTCACTGAAAAACACTTGGATACTCCCATCGATTTTGACAATTTATTGGCAGCAGGCTCTATGATGGGGTCTGGAGGCATGATTGTCATGGACGAAGATGACTGTATGGTAGCAGTGGCTAAATTTTACCTCGAATTCATTGTGGAAGAATCCTGCGGTAAATGTTCTCCCTGTCGTATTGGAAATAAAAGGTTACTGGAAATTTTAACCCGGATCACAGAAGGAAAGGGTACGATGGAG
>URJC01000459.1 GCA_900548135.1 uncultured Odoribacter sp.
GGTATTGGACCGACCTATACGGATAAGGTTAGCCGGAATGGTTTAAGGGTAGGGGATCTTTTGCATAATTTTGATGAAAAATATGCGATTGCGAAGAAAAAGCATGAGACTATATTACATTGCCTGAATTATGAATATGATATCACTGCTCTTGAAAAAGAATGGTTTGAGGCTTTGGAATACCTGAAGCGTTTCCGGTTGATAGATAGTGAACATGTGCTTAATCATTTACTGAAAGAAGGTAAGTCTGTTTTAGCAGAGGGGGCGCAAGGTACTATGCTGGATGTTGATTTCGGATCTTATCCTTTTGTTACTTCTTCTAATACAATTTGTGCTGGAGCATGTACCGGGCTGGGAGTTGCTCCGCGGAATATTGGTGAAGTCTATGGTATTTTTAAAGCTTATTGTACCCGAGTAGGTGCGGGACCCTTTCCAACCGAATTATTTGATGAGGTTGGAAAGAAAATCGGTCAGTTGGGGCATGAATTTGGTGCTGTTACCGGTAGAAAACGGCGTTGCGGATGGATTGACCTGGTGGCTTTGAAATATGCTGTCA
Organism: uncultured Odoribacter sp.; assembly: GCA_900548135.1. Classification (GTDB taxonomy): domain Bacteria; phylum Bacteroidota; class Bacteroidia; order Bacteroidales; family Marinifilaceae; genus Odoribacter. The sequence goes on from URJC01000459.1 coordinate 557, forward strand.
TGATTAACGGAGTGACGCAGCTGATTATGATGAAAAGTGATGTGTTGGATAGTTTTGAAACAATCAAGGTTTGTGTTGCTTATAAAGTAAAGGGTGAAGAAATAGAAGAATTCCCTTATGATATTTGTGAAGAAGTGGAACCGGTTTATGTAGAAATGCCTGGCTGGAAGACGGATATGACGAAGATGACTTCTGAGGATGAGTTCCCGGAAGAATTTAATGCCTATCTCAATTTCTTGGAGGAAGAACTTGAGGTTCCGGTGAAAATTGTTTCTGTAGGACCTGACCGGGAGCAGACGATTGTACGTTACGAAAATTAAGGAGGGAGCTGAAAAGCTCTCTTTTTTTGTTTTTATCTTTTCTGATGTTCAAGAGGAGTAAACTTGGCGGACATATAAACAAATTTATTAAATTTGTTAGCAATAAAATGAACTTTATATGTTTCTGTTTGCGTTTAGTTTGCCATTAACCAATCCTGTGCTGATTTTTTCAGTGATTTTGTTTATTATTCTGCTGGCACCAATACTGTTACATCGTCTGAAGATACCTGATTTGATTGGGTTGATTATTGCAGGAGCTGTCATCGGCCCTAATGGGTTAGGAATCATGTCTCGTGATAGTAGTATTGAATTGTTTGGTACGGTGGGTTTACTCTATATCATGTTTATTGCCGGGCTGGAAATTGATATGGCTGATCTCCGGAAGAATTATGGCAAAACATTGACTTTTGGTATTTATACTTTTCTCATTCCGATGATCATGGGAACTTTAACAGGGGTATACTGGTTAGGGTTTTCATGGCCAACGTCGATTTTGTTGGCCAGTATGTATGCTTCTCACACGTTGATCACTTATCCGATAGTCAGTAAATATGGAATCACTAAAAACAGGGCAGTGAGTATTGCTATCGGAGGTACTGTTATTACTTGTATTTTGGCTTTATTGGTTTTGGCTGTCATTGTAGGGATGTCGAATGGAGAAATTGATCATCGGTTTTGGATGAAGCTTGGGATTTCCAGTGTGGTGTTTATCGGAGTGGTGGTGATTGTATTCCCCATGTTGGGAAGATGGTTTTTTAAGCGTTATGAAGATTCAGTCGGGCAGTATATTTTTGTATTGGCGTTGGTTTTTTTGGCTTCCTTTTTGGCTGAAGCTGCCGGGTTGGAAGCTATTATCGGAGCTTTTTTGTCGGGATTAGCTTTGAATCGTTTGATTCCTAATACTTCGGCTTTGATGAATCGGATAGATTTTGTAGGAAATGCTATTTTTATTCCTTTCTTTTTGATTGGTGTGGGAATGTTGGTAGATGTCCGGACCTTTGCTGCCGGGTGGACGGCCTTATGGGTTGCGGTTGTGATGACGGTTATTGCAACTCTCTCAAAATTTATTGCTGCCTGGATAACAGAAAAAAATTTTAGGTTGACTCAGGATGAAGGGCGTTTGTTGTTTGGACTAAGTAATGCACAGGCTGCTGCAACTTT
>URJC01000460.1 GCA_900548135.1 uncultured Odoribacter sp.
CATATTCTCATATTCAATTAAATATCAACATATTAGGCAACAATTCATTTTCAATTCTCTTTCCGTTCCATAAGATTGCTGACCGTTCAGGCGAATATATCCTAAACATAAACCATACACATTTAAATCAGGCCCTCTCCCCATTTTTTGAGGAATGCTTTAAAATTTACACCCCAAGGATACAGGCATTTCGGTTATCATGTCCGTGAAAAAGACATCTACTTTTACGTCGGGACTACCGATATAGGTATTGATAAAGAATAGCAGAAAAATTTGCAGGAAAAATCGAAGCAGAATCGATAACCTGGTAAAGGTTCCATTTTCTGGTTCACAATCCCACATCATGACTTTTAAAAGAAATAATAGATTCGTAACCGTTTGCGTTACTCTATATCAAAAACACATAACCAGATACATACCGGATCAATACTACTATAGGCTAGCCGATGTTTACAATTTTTAGGTATGTACAAATAATCACCTGTTTTTAAAATAGTCTGATGATCCTCAAACTCTAGTGTAGCCTCTCCCTGAAGCAATAAAACAAATTCATCGTTTTCCTGATCATACCAAAAACCTTCAGGCGAGCTATGGCCAGCCGACACAATCCGGTCTATCCGGCAATTAGGTGATTTCAACAACAAATCAAACTGTTCTTCCTCACCTACCTCGTCTATGTCAGAAAAAATATTTTTGAGCCTCATGTTTTAAATCAAAATTAAAATAAAGAAAACAATTTCAAATCAATTCCTTAATTTTCTCCTTTCAAATTCGGAAGACTAATATGATACTTCACTGCCAGTACACGCACCAGAATAACAGACAAAGCAGATATGATCTGAGTTAAAGTAGGACTTATTCCGATGTAAATACATAAATAATATACCAATCCACCAAATACACAAGCTAAAGCATATATTTCCTTTCTGAAAATCAGCGGAACCTCATTAATCAAAGTGTCACGCAGTACTCCACCCGCAGCACCAGTCAATGTACCCATAATAATACCAACCCACATAGGGTAATCGTGAGCCATACTTTTTTCAATCCCAACAACTGCAAACAATCCTAAACCAATAGCATCAAAAATGAAAAACGTATTATTCAATTTAATAACGTACTTTCCGAATAAAATAACAAATCCCAATGCAGCCGCGGTAACCACCAAATAAGAAGATTGCAGCATCCAGAATGGAGTAACATCCAAAAGTACATCCCGGATTGTACCACCTCCCACAGCCGTTACAAATCCTACCACATAAGCACCAAACCAATCAAACCTCTTAGCAGATGCCAGTCGGATACCACTGATTGCAAAAGCAAAAGTACCGATATAATCTATTATTGTCAGAAAATCCATAGTCCACTGTTTTTTCAGCGCGCAAAAGTATAAAATTCCCATTAAATCTTTATTTTTTATCCTTCTTTTTTCTGGTAAGTTCAATTATTTAGAAAGTACACTGAAAATTCAGTATGAACATCCCCCCAGCTCGTATAACAATAAAAATAAATTAATTAATCTCATCACTAAATTCTAAAATAATGCAATATAAAAGCTGAAAATAGTTAGCAATTTATTTTCCTTTCAATTCTACCTAGTTCAATTAAAAGTTGATGACTCAAAGGTAAATGCAACCTCAAACGCCTAGTTTCAATTCTACCCTAGTTCAATTAAAAGCCGGATGGATTTTCTATACAGGACGCTTCAGCGCTTGTTTCAATTCTACCCTAGTTCAATTAAAAGTAAATGTTGGTCTCGTTAATGTACCTGATGGTCTTCGTTTCAATTCTACCCTAGTTCAATTAAAAGGGAAGTAAAATTGTATGAAATCTCCGTTGTTACCCTGTTTCAATTCTACCCTAGTTCAATTAAAAGCGTGGCTGCACTATTGTGTGTACTTTTCGGTGGGATGTTTCAATTCTACCCTAGTTCAATTAAAAGAGTGCAGAGTGCCATTATCAACAACGATTAGCCGCCGTTTCAATTCTACCCTAGTTCAATTAAAAGAGTGCAGAGTGCCATTATCAACAAC
>URJC01000461.1 GCA_900548135.1 uncultured Odoribacter sp.
GAGGCCGATTCTGGCGGATATTTTATGATTGATGGGATTGCTTTCCCGGACAGTACGAAATTTGTGATTCAGGGGAAGAGCCAGAAAGGTCGTAAGAGTGTAGAAGTTTTGGTAGATAAGGATAAATTTTTGTCACCTACGGTAAAACTCCCCAGGGGTAAGGAAATAGCAGAGAAAGAGGACGATTTTTATAAACGTTTTACAAAAGATTATTATTATGAGAATGGAGTGAAGGTATATGTGTTGGATGAGGCTGTTGTAAAACGGAAAGTGATGAAAAAGAGTTATTCAATGTATGATCAGATGGCGGATTATAGCTTGGATTCCGCTAAGCTTGCCTCTATGGCGGATTGGGATATCCGGAGAGTGTTGGAAGAATTTCCCGGGGTTGAAGCCTGGGGGGATTCAGTGATGCGGTTTGGAAAATCTTTGTATTTGATGGTGAATGATTTTCCCGAGTCTTTTGATTATGTGTTGAATTTACAACCTCGTGATCTATTGAGTATTAGTTATGTGCGTCCTCCTATGTCGGGGGTCGTGATCGGCCCTGAAGCAGAAAACGGTGCGATTGTCATTACTACGAATCCTAATTTTGTTGCTCATGATAAACCTAAACTCAATATGGTTAGTTTTTCTATGTTGGGTTATCAAAAAAAGGCTGAATTTTATATGCCTCATTATGAGGTTGATTCTATACGTATGGCTTTGATAGATTCGACAGATCAGCGTTCTACGATTTTTTGGATGCCCCGGATTCAGACAGACCAGTCTGGTAAGGCTGATTGTTATTTTACAACTTCTGACAGTTACGGACCTTACCGGGTAATTATTGAAGGTATTCTGAATGATGGAACAGTATGCAAAAAAGAAGATATTATTCAATTGAAATTGTAATTTGACATTGGAGTGATTGTAGCCGAAGAAATTGTCCGAAAGTCAAAGTCCTGACTTTTGGACAGTTTTTTTATGGACATGATATTGTTAATTTATATATATAGATAAAATCTTTTATAATATAATCCTATTGTTTGTAAATTTTTTAAAAAATAATTATACTTGCCCTATTATGAGAAAAGGTGTTTTATTATTCGTGGTAGGGTTCTTGGGTTGTGCCTCTATCACGTTAGCAACAAAAAGGTTGCAGTTTTCTACGGCTGGTTTTTATCAACTGGCTCATTCCGGTAGAACAGTGTATAATATGAATCCCGGGTGGCGTTTTCTGAAGGCAGATGATCCGGAGGCATGGAAGGTGGATTATGATGATTCGGCTTGGGAAGTGGTTACTTTGCCCCATGGGTTGGAGTATTTACCTGCAGAAGCCAGCGGATGTGTGAATTATCAGGGACCAGCCTGGTATCGGAAACATTTTGAGGTTGCCTCCAGCCTGAAAGGAAAACGTTTGACTTTGCATTTCGAAGCGATCATGGGGAAATCGAAAATCTGGGTTAATGGTAAATTGATAACAGAACATTTTGGAGGATATTTGCCTGTGGTTGCAGATGTTACTGAGGTTTTGAAGCCTGGTGAGAAAAATGTGATTGTTGTCTATGCAGACAATAGTAATGATCCTGCCTATCCTCCTGGAAAGCCTCAGGAAACACTTGATTTTACTTATTTTGGAGGTATATACCGGGATTGTTTTCTGATTGCTCATAATCCGGTATATATCACTGATCCGAATCTGGAAAATGAGACAGCAGGAGGCGGATTGTTTGTTGCTTATGAGAAGGTGTCGGAACAAAGTGCCGGGATCATGCTGAAACTCCATTTGCGGAATCAAGGAGGGAAAACATTCCGGGGGAAAGTTCACTGTATTTTGCAGGATACCTCGGGTAAGAAAATAACAACTTTTTCCCAAGGGGTGATTTTAGCTGACGGACAGGATATTGCTGTTTCCGGAGAAATCCGGGTGAAAAATCCTCAATTATGGGCTCCTGAGCATCCGTATTTGTATGGGTTGACTGTGACCATAAAAAATGCTTCCGGTCAGGTCGTGGACGGTTACAAAAAACGAATTGGTATCCG
>URJC01000462.1 GCA_900548135.1 uncultured Odoribacter sp.
ATAATATTACCTTTCCCGTTTTGGGTGAACCAGAAATCCATTTTAGATCCCAGTCCCGGGGTTTCTTTGTGTTCCAGTACGGAATAATTGGAGATTGTTCCGTCAGGGTTAAAACCTACCATTAACCATACCTGGCCTCCAAATCCATTGTTGGTATAGGTCTTAACAGCAGTACCTACAGGTTCTCCATTCTTTTTGGCCGGATAAAATTCTAACTCTCCTCCATCGGGTGTTTGCTTTTTCCATACGTCAGCATTGGGATCGTTGTCAAATTCTCCCGGAATAACCTGACGGATAGCATTCACCTGTTTTGCTTGTTTGGCTGCTTCGATCGGACCTGCCGTCAATGAGTTGACATAGCCGACAGCAGCTGAAGCAATCAGGGTGACAGCAAATAATACTACCACCATATTTGTAAAGTTGGATTCTAATTTCTTTCCCATCATGTTTAATTTTAAATTTTAGATTTTAAATTGAAACATTCAATTTAAAATTATGCAAATCTTACCGGTTTGCAATATCTGTTGATTAGGGGGGTAAAGGCATTCATGATCAGGATTGCGAATGACATACCTTCCGGATAAGCCCCGAATACACGAATGATAACCGTCAGCATACCGATGCCCGCTCCGAATATAATCATTCCTTTGTGGCTCATGGGTGAGGTTACGTAATCTGTTGCCATAAAAATGGCTCCTAACATCATACCTCCGGATAATAAATGAAACAAAGGATCGGCATACTGTGCCGGATTACAAAGGTGCAGTATGCCGGCAAACACGATCACGGTGGCAAAGATGCTTACCGGAATATGCCAGCTGATGATTTTACGGAATAGCATGTAGGCAAATCCAATCAACAAGGCGAGGGCGGCAACTTCACCAAGACTTCCTCCCATATTGCCCAGGAGCATGTTTTTGTAGCCTGCGAAACTGTCGGCTGAAAGTACGTCGGTGACAGACTGGCCTGTCTTTACAGCTTCTTTCAGCATAGCCAGCGGGGTTGCTCCTGTCTGGGCGTCAATGTAAGAACCTGAAAAGCCCTGGGCCAAAGGCCAGGTGGTCATTTGTACCGGGAAAGAAATCAGCAGGAATACACGGCCTATTAATGCCGGGTTGAAAATATTGCAACCCAGGCCGCCGAAGCTCATTTTTCCGATGCCGATAGCCACCAGGGCACCGATAATGATGATCCAGACCGGTAAATTAGAGGGAACGTTGAACGCCAGTAAGACGCCTGTGATGAGAGCTGAACCGTCGAAAATGGTGGGTTGTTGTTTCAATATGAATTTCTGAATCATGTATTCGAAAAATAAGCAGGCCAGCACAGAGGTCAGCGTAACAATAATGGCACCCATACCAAAAAACAGTACAGAGCAGATGAATGCCGGTATCAGTGCTATGAGTACTCCGTACATATTTTTTTCAATGGAGTCACCACTGTGTACATGCGGAGAAGGAGATACTAATAATTTCATATTTTAGATTTTAAATTTATTTCTTTCTGTTTCTGATCATAGCACCTGTCCGGGCTTTACCTAAACGGATGTAATCGAGCAACGGACGGGCTGAAGGACAGGTGAAACTACAGGAGCCACATTCAATACAGTCCATCACTTTTTCTTCTTCCAGGCGTTCCAGCAAATTGAATGTTGAGAGTTTTGCCAGCAGATAAGGTTCCAGACCCATCGGGCATACGGATACACATTTACTGCAACGGATACAATTCCGGACGGGCTTGCGTGCTGCTTCCCGCCCGTTGATCAGCAGCACTCCGCTGGTTCCTTTCAAAACAGGGGAATCGATGTTCACCATCGTGCGTCCCATCATCGGTCCGCCGCCGATCACTTTGGCTGTGTCTGCCGGAATACCTCCGGCTGCTTCGATCAGTTTTGAGATGGGAGTACCGATACGGCAAAGGTAATTGCCGGGATGTTTTACAGACTTTCCTGTAATCGTGACAACTCTTTCTATCAAAGGTTTGTGCTTCATCACAGCTTCGTAAACTGCCAGCGCA
>URJC01000463.1 GCA_900548135.1 uncultured Odoribacter sp.
ACCGGGCACAACATCCGCACAACCGTAAAACATAAAACTCCCCTCAAAACGCGCCAGACCATTCTTCAAAGCCACCCCATCCACCAGCTTCTGCAATGCATCCGTCTCTATCGGCGCATCCGTCTGACACAACTGATAATCACCTGCCGAAAGGGCTACGGCCGTCAAATCCCCCTGCGCATTCAAAGCAGGATCGGCAGCCTTCAGTGACACTATTTTCTGTTGCGCGGGACTCCATGAAACCCCTTCTACTTCTCCAAACTGACTCACCACCGTTACCCCGCCATCAAAATCGATCACATCATTTCCATAAGTAACTGTCAGCACAGGTTCCCCATCCACCATCGGTTTTTTCACCGAAATCTTATTTCCGCAGGTAATAATAAACAACCCGTTCGCCTCAGCCCGGGACAAGGCAAAATCCCAATCCGTACAATAATATTGTACCAAAGCAGGATGTTTATACCTTGTATCCTCCACAACTACCGAACCGTATGCCCCCAATATCTCCTTCACGATATCACTATCCGTTTTCTCCTCAAATATCTTATTCCTACGTCCCAGCGTAGCCCCAAAGACACAATCCCTACACACCACCACCATCTGCGTACGGCTATCCTCCTCCACTTCTATTTTCAACTGAATAACAATCCCTTCGAAAAGCACCTTTTCCCGGTTGATTTCGCCCACTTCAAGACGGATCGCCGTACCAGGTTTAAAAAAATCCGCATCCGTTTCTTCAAAAATCTGTACCTCCATATCCCCGGCATTAAACTTCAAAACCGCCTTTCCCACCTCATTCACCCCCAAATGCACCCAGATATAAGTCAGACTATAGCGATCGTCTACCTTCGTCCCATCACTAAAAACGCTGTAAGAAAAAACATTATCCCTATATTTAGACGGAGAATCTGCCATAACACTAAAATTTATTTATGATTTACGCTTCCCCCTTACCCTTAACCATTCATCTTCATCATTATTTAAGAATCATCATGCTCTTGTTACCACTTATTTACCCAACTAATTCCCTTTTTTCAAATGCGGCAACAGCAACTCCGTGCCCGCCGGAACTTTTCTGAAACCGCTCAACCCATTTATCCTCGCCACTTCATCCACCAACAACGAATCTCCGTACACCCGCTGACATACCAAAGCAATCGTCTCACCCGCCTGCAACACCACAATATGTGACATATCCGGCGACGATTTACCGGCCCTCTTCCGCTCCTCAGCATCCGCCATAAATCCGGAAAACGACAATACCACCTTAGCTCTCAACGGTATGCCATTAGCCCCAAACATCGTAAACCGGCTTTCCAGTTTGGAAAGCTGCCCCTTAAAAATCACCTCTCCCCACACAATCATCACATAAGGCGGGCGGTGACCTTCACTATTATACAAATACAAATGGTCCTCCAGTTCATCTATCAAATCCTGAACATTCTCCACATCCTCATCCTGAGGTAAAACTCCCGTAGCATCCAACACTGTTTCAAAAGAAAAAGACTGCTCTTTATACCGGTCAAATACAGAAGCTCCACCCAATCCTCCTAACTGCATATCCTTCCGGTAGTTAATCCCTTTCTCGAACTTTACTTCCGCAGGATTAATCTGCAACTCAATCTTATCCTTATATTGCTCCGAATAATTCTTGTCTGTATAGGACAGAATAATTACCTTGTCCATATCAATTCTCCTTTCCTATCTTTCTTTTCCTGTTCTTCCCCGCACCCGGCGCCGTTCAAACCGCCCCAATTCATCCAGTAATTCCCGTTTCAACCTTTTCACCAACTCCTCCGGTAACCCCTCCGGTCTATAAACCGTTTTCTCCACCTTGGTCCTCACCACAATCTCTTTGATCACAATACTCATAATTTATTCCTCCCTCATTATACATCGTTAATCGTTCCTCACTTCTTTCGTTCCAGTAAATTAAAAGCCATCTCTATTGTCTCGATCGCCAAATCATTCTTCATGGCATCCAAGGCACCTAATTCCCATT